>NZ_JBFAMR010000091.1:0-27765 GCF_040656595.1 Actinoplanes sp. NPDC049802 | reverse complement strand
GACCGGCAGGATGACGCGACGGGGGAGCCCGGCCACCCGGGCGTACCGTTGCATCATCTCCCGGTAGGTCAGCACGTCGGCGCCGCCGATGTCGACGCAGCTCATCGGCGGTACGGGAGACCGCCGCGCTGGCCTCGCGGGTCTGCGTGACGCCGCCGACCGTGGCCGCGCTGGCCGAGGAGACGTCGCTGATGTTCGAGGCGATCCGGCTGGAACCGGCGGCGACCTCGGCGATGCTGCGGCTCATCTCGCCGGTGGTGGCGGTCTGCTCCTCCACCGCCGAGGCGATGGTGGTCTGGAAGTCGTTGATCTGGGCGATGACCTCGGAGATCCGGTTGATGACCTCGACCGCGCCGCCGGTGTCCTGCTGGATGGCGTTGACCCGGCTGTGGATGTCCTCGGTGGCGCGGGCGGTCTCCTGGGCGAGGTCCTTGACCTCGGAGGCGACCACGGCGAAGCCCTTGCCGGCGTCCCCGGCCCGGGCCGCCTCGATGGTGGCGTTGAGGGCGAGCAGGTTGGTCTGCTCGGCGATCGACGTGATCAGCTTGATGACGTTGCCGATCTCGGCGGACGACTCGCCGAGCTGGCGGACGGTGTCGGTGGCGCGGGCGGCCTCGGTCACGGCGATCGAGGCGATCTGGGCGGCGTCGCTGGTGTTGCGGGAGATCTCCCGGATGGACAGGCCCATCTCCTCGGAGCCGGCCGCGACCGTCTGCACGTTGCGGGAGATCTCGTCGGCCTCGGCGGCGGCCGAACTGCTCTGCCGGTCGGTGTTGTCGACGGCGTCGGCGATCTGCGCCGACACGCCGGCGAGCTGGTTCGACGCGGTGGCGAGCTTGTCGGCGTCCTCGGCGATGGTCCGCATCGAGCCGCGTAGCTTGTCGAGGGAACGGTCCAGGCCGGCGGCCATGGTGCCGATCTCGTCGCGGCTGGTGATGCCGGAGCGGGCGGTGAGGTCGCCGCGGTCCAGGGCGTCGATGACCACGCCGAGTTTGCGGATCGGGCCGAGGATCGACCGGACCATCGGGATGGCCAGGCCGATCAGCAGGACCAGGCCGATTCCGGCCACCACCATCGCGATCGTACGGGTGGAGGAGACCGTGTCGGCCATCTCCGCCTTCTGGGCGGCGACCTCGGCCTCCACCTTCTCGGTCAGCGCGTCCAGCTCGTCGTCGGTCTTGTTGTTCCGCTCGGCGATCTCGTCGGTGCGGTTCACGACCGATCCCGGGTTCGCCACCCCGGCCGTGACGAAGTCGCCGATGAAGGTGCTGAAGGCGGTGAAGTCGGGACGGTACCCCTGGAACTCCTGGAGCATGGCGGTGGGCAGACCGCACGTCTCGACCTTGTCGGCGGCGCCCGTCGCCGAGTCGACGTCGTCGACCACGTCATCGTTCACGTCGTGCCCGAGCGCGGCCCGGTAGGCGTCCACCTTCAGCTCGCTCTGGCGGTTGTTGAGGTGGTTGATCGCCGCGAGGCAGGCTTCCAGCTTGCGCATCTCCTCGGCCTGGCTGGCCAGCGCCGACTGTCCGCTCAGCGTGATCGCCGCCATGCCGCCGAGTGCGATGGCGCCGGTCGCGACGATCGCACTCAGCCTCTTGGCGGTACCGATGTTGTGTAGCCCGCTCACTCTGCCCTCCCTAGCATCCGACGTACGGTCCATCGACCTACGAGGGCGCTACCTGAGGGAAAGAACCTTCACCGCCCGGGTGGTCCGGCGGCTGGACGATCCGGCGCCGGACGACTCAGCGGTTGAGCCGGCGGGTCCAGTCGGCGGGGACGGCGCCGGCCGGGCCGGGGGCGGGCTGGTCGGCCGGGTGGCTGGTGGGCGGCGCCAGCTCGGGACCGGAGCCGGCCCGGTCCGCGGTGAAGTCCCAGAACCAGTCCTCTCCGGGCTCGAACGACTGGATGACCGGGTGCCCGGTCTGCTTCCAGTGCGCGGTGGCGTGCTGCGATGGCGAGGAGTCGCAGCAGCCGACGTGGCCGCACCGGGCGCACCGGCGCAGGTGGAACCACCAGCCGCCGGTGGCGAGGCAGTCGGCGCAGCCGGTGCCGGAGGGCGGGACGTCGGTCTGGATCGGGGCGTCGGAGCTCACCTTCGGAAACCTATCAATGTGCCCGGTCGTACGCCTCCTGCGCCGCGCGGACCTGATCCATCTCGCCTTCGACCAGGATGATGAGTTCCTTCATCTTGGCGGCGACCCGCTCCCCGAGGCCGGTGAGGCTGTACTCCACCCGGGGCGGGATGGTGGCCTGCACCTCGCGCCGGACCAGACCGTCGCGTTCCAGCGCCTGCAGCGTCTGGGACAGCATCTTCTCGCTCACCCCGTCGACCCGGCGGCGCAGGGCGTTGAACCGGTACGCCCCCTCGTACAGGGCGGCCAGGGCGAGACTGCCCCACCGGCCGGTGACGTCGTTCAGGACGCCGCGGGAAGAGCAGTTCCGGGCGAACACGCTGGCTGCGAGGTCCTCATCCACGGTCGTCACCTTACCAGCGCGGTTGCACTTTCAAAAAGTTAGTGCCATCCTTCTCCTCGCCACTCACTTTTCGAGAGCTATCGCAAGGGGAACATCATGACCATCGCCGTCACCGGAGCCACCGGGCACCTGGGCCGCCTCGTCATCGACGCGCTGATCGCCCGCGGCGCCGCCCCCGGCGAGATCGTCGCCGCCGTCCGGGACACCGCGAAGGCCACCGATCTGGCCGCCCGCGGCGTCACGGTGCGCGAGGCCGACTACGACCGCCCGCAGACCCTGGCCGCCGCGTTCGCCGGGGTGGACCGGCTCCTGCTGATCTCCGGCAACGCGGTCGGGCAGCGGATCGCCCAGCACACCGCGGTCATCGGGGCGGCGAAGGCGGCCGGGGTGGGCTTCCTCGCCTACACCAGCATCCTGCGGGCCGACAGCTCACCGATCGGGCTGGCCCCGGAACACCTGGCCACCGAGGAGGCGATCAAGGCGTCCGGCATCCCGTTCGCCCTGCTGCGCAACGGGTGGTACATCGAGAACTACACCGGCGCGCTCGGCGCCGCGCTCGAGCACGGCGTTCTGCTCGGCAGCGCCGGCCAGGGCCGGATCGCCGCCGCCACCC
Organism: Actinoplanes sp. NPDC049802; assembly: GCF_040656595.1. Classification (NCBI taxonomy): domain Bacteria; kingdom Bacillati; phylum Actinomycetota; class Actinomycetes; order Micromonosporales; family Micromonosporaceae; genus Actinoplanes; species Actinoplanes sp. NPDC049802. The sequence continues at coordinate 24,677 of NZ_JBFAMR010000091.1, read as the reverse complement.
GCGCCGACTTCGCCGAGGCGGCCGCCGCGGTGCTGCTCAGCGGCGAGACCGGGGTGTACGAGCTGGCCGGCGACCAGCCGTTCACGATGGCCGAACTGGCCGCCGAGGTGGCCCGCCAGACCGGCGTCCCGGTCGAGTACCGCGACCTGCCCGCCGCCGACTACCAGGCGGCGCTCGTCACGGCCGGCCTGCCCGAGGCGTTCGCCGGGCTGCTCGCCGACACCGACGTCAAGATCCGTGACGGGCACCTGGACGACGCGGGCGGCACGCTGTCCCGGCTCCTCGGCCGCCCGACCACCCCGCCGGCCGAGGCGGTCGCCGCGGCGCTCAAGAACTGACCGTCGAGCGCACCGGAGGATGGGTAGGCTCCCTTACATGGCCAAACCTCGATTGACGCCCGGCCCGGATCATCCGATCACGATCGCACCGGCCGGGGAACGGGTCGTGGTCACCGCCGGCGGCACGGTGATCGCGGAGACCGAGAACGCTCTGCTGCTCACCGAGGCGCACTACCCACCGGTGCGTTACGTTCCGCTCGCCGACGTGAACCCGGCCGTGCTGGAGCGCAGCCCCACCACGTCGTACTGCCCGTTCAAGGGCGAGGCCACCTACTACTCCCTGCCCGGGGCGCCCGACGCGGTGTGGGAGTACCAGGAGCCGTACGACGCGGTCGCGGCCATCAAGGGCCACGTCGCCTTCTACCCCGACAAGGTCGAGTTCTCCTGAGGACCTTCCGCTACGACCGCAGCGCCGAGCGGACGGCGGCCACCTGGTAACGGTCCGCGTCGTACGGCGTGTAGAGCGAGATCCGATCAATCGTGCCGGCGTATCGGTCGCGCAGCCCGGCGGCCACCGCCGCCGGGTTGCCGGCCACCGCGAAGCAGTCCAGCACGTCGTCGTCGATCTCGGCGGCCATCTCGGCCCACGCCCGCCGCCGGGACAGCACGTTGAGCCGGTCCGCCAGATCGCCCCAGCCGTGCAGCTCCAGCACCGGCCGGTACGCGGGGGTCGAGGCGTAGAAGGCGATCTGCCGCCGGACCGCCTGCTCGGCCCGGGACCGGGCGGCCTCGTCGGCGCCGAGCACCACCATGGCACTCATCTCGATCTGAAATCCGTCCAGCCCGCCGCCGCGTGCCGCCCGCAGCGCCGGGATCATTCGCTCCCCGAGATAGGACGGGCTGGTCAGCGGGTGCACCAGCAGCCCGTCGGCGACCCGTCCGGCGGCCGCCACCATCCGCTCGCCGACCGCGGCCAGTTCCACCTTCGGATTGCCGAACGGGTTCGGCCCCGGGTCGAAGAACTCGGTCATCAGCGTGTGCCGGTAGAACTCGCCGCGGAACATCAGCCGCTCCCCGGTCGCCCACGAATGCCAGACGGCCCGCAGCGCCGACACGAACTCCTCCATCCGCGCGGCCGGCCGGCTCCACGGCATCGCGAACCGGCGCTCGATGTGCGGGCGCACCTGCGAACCCAGCCCGAGCCGGAACCGGCCCTCGGAGATCAGCTGAAGGTCGTTGGCGAGAACCGCCACGTTCATCGGGTTACGGGCGAAGGCCACCGCGATCCCGGACTGCAGCGCGATGTGCGAGGTGGCCCGGGCGACCAGGGCGAGGGTGGTGAAGACGTCGTGCTTCGTCTCGGCAGCCGAGAAGCCGTCGTAACCGACCTGTTCCGCGGAGACCGCCGCGGCCTCGGCCTCGAACGGGGAGGCCGCGACGGGCGCGGCATAGTCAACGAACATCACACAGCAATATCAGGTTGTTGACTCTCACACGGTGTCAGGCACTGAACTCGGAGTTGTCATGTTCGCCATAGGAGACTTCGCCAGGCACGGCCGCGTGTCGGTCCGGATGCTGCGTCACTACGACGCGACCGGGCTGCTGCGGCCGGCCCACGTCGACCCGGCCACCGGCTACCGGCACTACACGGCCGCCCAGCTGGCCCGGCTCAACCGGATCATCGCCCTGAAAGATCTCGGGTTCACGCTGCGCCAGGTGCACGACATCGTCGACGGCACGCTGAGCACCGGGGAGCTGCGGGGAATGCTGCGGTTGCGCCGGGCCGAGCTGGAGGCGTCGGTGACCGCCGCGAACGCACGGCTGATCCAGGTCGAGGCACGCCTCCAAGCCATCGAGAGAGAGGGTCACATGCCCACCGACGACGTCGTCCTCAAGTCCATCCCGGCCGTACGGGTCGCCGAACTGACCGCGACCGCGGCCAGTTACCAGCCGGAGGACATCAGCCCGGTGATCGGGCCGCTCTACGACGAACTGATCCGGCGGCTGGAGGCCGCCGGGGTCACCCCGACCGGTCCGGGAATCGCCTGGTACGAGGACGCCCCCGAAGGGCGGATCACCGTCCACGCCGGGATGACCGTCTCGGCCGGCCCCGGAGCGGGCGACTTCGAGGTGCGCGATCTGCCGGCCGTCGAACAGGCCGCGACGATCGTGCACCACGGCTCGATGGACGCCGTCGTGCCGACCGGTCAGGCTCTCGCCCGGTGGATCGACGGCAACGGTTACCGGGCCGCCGGTTACCCCCGCGAGGTGAGCCTGGAGTGCCCGGAGGACCGCGACCAGTGGGTCACCGAACTCCAGGCCCCGGTCACGACGGCTTGACCACCGCGCCGCGGATCGCCTCCGCCATGACCTCGGCGGTGGCGGCGCGCAGCAGATCCAGATCGGCCTCCACCTCGCCGGTCGCCAGCGCCACCACCGCGTCGCCGTCGTAGCGGGAGTGCGCCGGGTGCAGGGCGCGGGCGAAACCGGTGTGGCCGCTCTGCGCCAGCAGGTGGCAGTCGGTCTTGGTGAGCCGGGCGTCGGTGAGCACCACGGCGATCGTGGTGTTCTCCATGACCCGCCCGAACGGGGCGACCGGACGCGGCGGCAGGCCCGCGCCCGGGCCGAGCACGTCGCCCCACGCGTTCACCACGGCGATCGCCTCCACGGTCGCGTCACCGGCCCGGCCGGTGGCGCGGCCCAGCCCGCCCGGATCCAGGGCGCCCCGCCACTTCCCGGTGGTGGCGCCGGTGCCGGCGCCGACCGTACCGGTGCCGAAGGGTCTGCCGCTCAGCGCGGCGAGAGCCGCCTCGCGGCCCTGAGCGGCACCCGGTGGCGTCGCGGCCACCGAGCCGTCGAAGATCGACATGCCGACGACGATCGGCACCGGGCCGAGCTCGGTCGGGAAGCCCCGGTCCAGCTCGCGCAGCAGCGACATCACACCGTCCCCGGCGGCCAGCCCGAAGGCGGAGCCGCCGGAGAGCACCACGGCGTCCACCCGCTCGACCAGCCGTCCCGGCGCCAGCAGGGCGAACTCGCGGGTCGCCGGGGCGCCGCCGCGGACCTCGCCGGAGCCCACCGTGCCGGGCGGCGGAAGGATCACGGTCACTCCGGTCCCGTCGCCGGTCCAGTGGCCGGCGTAGGCGGTCAGCAGTTGCGGTGCGGCCATCAACAAACCGTACCGGCGTTCGACGTTCCGCCGGGAATCGTCGGGGTAAAGCAGACGCCGATCCCGATGTCGCACAGAACGGAAACCGATATGGAGCCGACCGTTCCCAGTCCCAAGGCGAAGCAGCCCGCCGAGACCAGCCCGGTCAAGGAGTCTCTCGCCCCGGCCCGGGGACTGCAGACCGGCGACCACCTGACCTCCGGCCAAGGGGTCAGGCTGCCGGACACCGACCACTCCCTGAAGGCGGGGCCGCGCGGGCCGGCGCTGCTGGAGGACTTCCACCTCCGGGAGAAGATCACCCACTTCGACCACGAGCGCATCCCGGAACGGGTGGTCCACGCCCGCGGGTCGGGCGCCTACGGCACCTTCACCTCGTACGGGAACGCGGCGTCCGTGACCAAGGCGGGCTTCCTGGCCGACAAGGACCGACAGACGCCGGTGTTCGTCCGCTTCTCCACCGTCCTCGGCTCCCGCGGCTCCGCCGACACGGTCCGTGACGTCCGCGGCTTCGCCACCAAGTTCTACACCGCCGAGGGCAACTTCGACCTGGTCGGCAACAACATGCCGGTCTTCTTCATCCAGGACGCCATCAAGTTCCCGGACATCATCCACGCCGCCAAGTGGCACCCGGACCGGGAGATCCCCCAGGCGCAGACCGCACACGACACGTTCTGGGACTTCGTGTCCCTGCACACCGAGGCCACCCATCACGTGTTCTGGGCGATGTCGGACCGGGGCATACCGCGCTCGTACCGGACCATGGAAGGTTTCGGGGTGCACACGTTCCGGCTGGTCAACGCGGCCGGCGAGACGTCGCTGGTGAAGTTCCACTGGAAGCCGGTGGCCGGCGTGCACTCGCAGGCGTGGGAGGAGACCCAGCTGACCGCCGGCGTCGACCCCGACTTCCACCGGCGGGACCTGGCCGACTCGATCGACGCCGGCCTGTTCTACGAGTACGAGCTGGGCATCCAGGTGATGCCGGACAACGCCGACGAGTCGTTCGAGGGCATCGACCTGCTCGACCCCACGAAGATCGTGCCGGAGGAGCTGGCGCCGGTGCAGCCGATCGGCAAGCTGGTCCTCGACCGGAACCCGGACAACTTCCACGCCGAGACCGAGCAGATCGCGTTCCACATCGGAAACCTGGTGCCGGGCATCGAGGTCACCAACGACCCACTGTTGCAGGGCCGGCTGTTCTCCTACCTCGACACCCAGCTCAGCCGCCTCGGCGGGCCGAACTTCACCCAGCTGCCGATCAACCGGCCGCACGCGCCGGTCAACGACAACTTCCGCGACGGCATGCACCAGAGCGTCGTGCACCGGGGTGTCGCGCCCTACCTGCCGAACAGCCTCGCCGGCGAGGAGGGGCCGGTGCCGGCCGGACCGGAGAACGGCGGCTACGTCCACCTGCCCAAGCCGGTCCTCGGCGACAAGGTGCGGGCCAACCCGGTGTCGTTCGCCGACCACTACACGCAGGCCGCCCTGTTCTACCGCAGCCTCAGCCCCCTCGAGCAGGAGCACATGGCGGAGGCGTTCACCTTCGAGTTGAGCAAGTGTTATGAGCAGGCGATCCGCGTACGCATGCTGGGTGTTCTGTCGAACGTCGACGCCGAACTGACCGCGAAGGTCGCCGCCGGACTGGGTCTGCCGGCGCCCGAGGGGAAACCGGTCCTGGACGTGACGCCGTCGCCGGCGCTCGCGCAGATCACCGACCGGGTGTGGCCGGTGACCGGACGGGTGGTCGGCGTGATCGGCGCACCGGACAAGGAGACCGCAGCCCTGCAGAAGGCGCTGAAGGCGCAGGGTGTCGTGGTACGCGTGATCGCGCCGGTCGGCGGCGAGGGTGTGGAACGAACGTTCCAGACCGCCCGGTCCGTCGAGTTCGACGCGATCATGGTCGCGTCGGCCACCACCGACCTGCAGATGACCGTGCTGCTGCAGGAGGCGTTCCGGCACGGCAAGGCGATCGCGGTCCGCGGCAAGGGCGAGCAGACCCTGATCAACGCCGGCATCGACGTGAAGGCGCCGGGCGTCCTGTTCGACCCGGATCCGGAGACGATCGTCGCGGCGCTCGGCCGGCACCGGGTGTGGGAGCGGATGCCGCTGCTCAAGCCGCAGGCGTCGTCCGCCGGATCCTAGAACCGGCAGGAGCCGACCGGGGCGGTGGGCTCGGCCGGGTATCCGAACCCGGTCCGGCGGATCTGCGAGCCGGGTGCGGCACGGTCGTGCCGCACCCGGCGGGCTTCAAACGATCTCCGCCCGGTCACCGACGGCGACACGTCCCGGCCGTGCCACCGCCGCCACCACGCCGAACGTCATGCCGTGCTCTGCGGCGAGCGCTTTGAGCAGGTCGTTGCGCTCCACGGCGGTATCCTGCGCCATGTCGATCATCACGCACCGGGTGATCGGCCGCTCGATCCGCAGCACCACGTCCGGACCGATCCGCAACCTCCGCCCCGGCCACTCGTCCTCCGGAAAACCGTCGTCGGCGCCGTCGATCAACAGGTTGGCCCGGAAACGCAACGGATCGACGTCCCCACCGGCCGGCTCACCGCCGCACAGCCGGGTCAGACTGCGCAGCGCGGCCGTGGTGAGCAGGCTGACCGGCCCCTCGTCGTGGTGCCGAACAGCCGCCTCCGGCACGATCTCCACCGCCCGCCCGAGCACCTCGCTCACCGCCCGGCATCCAGCGGGATCCTCGGCGGCGAAGCGGGTCCCGTCCGGCAGTTCGACGATCGGCGCGGGGTCACCGGTCACGGCCCGCATCCGGAACAGCCCCGGCATCCGCCGGAACCGTCGCGTGTTCTTACCGCTGCCGAACTTCCCGTCCGCGTCACGCACCGCCCACAGCCGGTCGCCCTCCAGACCGCGATCCCCCACCGTGGCCGCCGTCACCGTCTCACCGAGCAGCGATTTCACCGGATAGCGCCGTATCTCCGAGACTCTCACCGGACCACAGTAGAACTCCAGCCCTCTACCAGAAGGCCTGACCGCCCTCGATCGCTGTCCTGATCAGTGGCGGACGGAGGCGAGCGCCAGGCCGGCGAGGCTGCAGCAGGCGGTGAGCCAGGCGACCGGCAGGAGGCTGTAGGTCAGCAGGCCGGCGATCCCGTCGAGCGAACCGCTAAAGACCACCAGGGCGGCGCCGATGAAGACGAGCACGGCGATGGCCGCCACCTGGAGGAAGGCACGGTTGGTGGGGGCTTGGCTGCGCATGTGCGGAACTCCGGGGGTGCGGGAACCAGGGAGCGCAACCCTCTCGTATCACCTCATACCCCGGCAAGGGCCGCGACGGCCGTTCCCTCCACCGGCCGGAACGGGATACCGGCCTCCGGTCCGGGCTGCCCTGCCCACACGGGGGACCAGCGGGCCGGGTCGGCAGCTCAGCCCGGCGGTCGCGGCACGGGCGCGCGTCGCGCCCCGCTCGCGGGGCGCCGACGGGACGGCCGGGGTTGCGGTCGGGGTCGATGTCGCCCGTACCGGGAAAGGGTCTTTTGACGTTGGTGCGGCGCGGCGGCAGTGGCGGACCGCCGCGCCGCGTCGGGAGGAGTCCCCGGATCAGCGGTTCGCCGATCCGGGAGCCGGGCCGGCGAACCGCCGAGCCCGGATCGGGAGATGCCACGGCTGAGCCGGGCCGGACGGATCCGGCCCGGCGACGGGGTCAGCGCCCCAGAGACTTGGTCTCGGTGGTCTTGCCCTCGATGGTGGCGGGCGCCTGGCCGGTGTTGATCTCGATGCGGCGCGGCTTGGCGGCTTCGGCGACCGGGATGGTCACGGTGAGTACGCCGTCCTGCCAGGTGGCGTCGATCTTCGCGAGGTCGAGGCCGTCCCCGAGGGTGATGCGGCGCTCGAAGGTCCCGGTGGCACGTTCGCGGCGGAGCCACTGGACGTCGGCGTCGGTACGGGCGGATCGCTCGGCACGGATGGAGAGCACCCGGCCGTCGACGTCGACGCTGACCGAGCCGGGGTCGATGCCGGCGAGGTCGCAGTGCAGCACGAAGTGGTCACCGGACCGGTACAGGTCCATCGGCATCGCCACGGCGGCGGCGCCGACGCCGGGGGCGCCCAGCATCTGGCCGGCCAGGCGGTCGAACTCGCGGAAAGGATCGAAAGTCAGCACCACGATGCACCTCCTCAGGACAGCCGCCGGGCGGTCCGGCGGCTCGTGGCGCTCGGCTGACAATTCTCGCCGAGGTCGTCCTGGAACTCTCTGACCAGGTCCGACAAGACATTTTTTAGCACTGCCACGCCTCGAGTGCCAACCGTTCCGCCAAGATTTTCTTGACGTGCGAAGGCGGCAGCGGCGGGCTGACGATCCGGGACAGCGGCTGATCGGGATGCAGGCCGAGCCGCCACAGGGCGTCAGCGTCGATGTCCAGGTAGTACCTGCACCACCAGCGGCCGCCATCGCGGGCACAGCCGCACACGACGCCGCCGCGGACCTCGCCCTCGTGGAAGGGATTCCAGTCGATGCCGCGGTCGGCCAGTCAATCGGCCAGGGAGAACCGGTCGCCACCGTTCGAGGAGTACACCGAGATCCATCCGCCCATGCGGCCACTGTACGGAACCGGCGTGCGGCCGGGCACGGCCGGACTCGGAGCCGCCGGGTGACTGGGTAGGTTCGAGGTCATGAGCATGCGTTTCGGGGTTTTCGTGCCCCAGGGATGGCGGATGGACCTGACCGAGATCGCCGACCCGGTCGAGCAGTACGAGGCGATGACGGCCGTCGCGAAGCTCGCCGACGCGGGCCCGTGGGACTCGGTGTGGGTGTACGACCACTTTCACACCACCCCCGAGCCGACGATCAACACGACGTTCGAGGCGTGGACGGTCTCGTCGACGCTGGCCCGGGACACCAGCCGGGTGAACATCGGGCAGATGGTCGGCTGCAACGGCTACCGGCACCCGGCCCTCTACGCCAAGATCGCCTCCACGGTCGACGTGGCGAGTCACGGGCGGCTCTACGCGGGGCTCGGCGCCGGATGGTACGAGCACGAGTGGAAGGCCTACGGCTACGAGTGGTCCGAGGTCCCCGACCGGATGCGGGCGTTCCGGGAGGCGGTCGAGATCGTGCACAAGATGTGGACCGAGGAGCGCCCGGTCTTCTCCGGCAGGCACTACCGCATCGATCAGCCGATCAACGAGCCGAAGGGGGTGCGCAAACCGCATCCGTCGTTCTGGCTGGGCGGCGGTGGCGAGAAGGTGACGCTCAAGCTGGTCGCGCGTTACGCCGACGGCTGCAATTTCGCCAACGGCGACCCGGAGGTCTTCCGGCAGAAGGCGGCGGTCCTCCGGCAGCACTGTGACACGCTGGGCCGCGACCCCGGCCGGATCGCCAAGTCGACCAGCTACCAGCTCGACCCGAAGGACTCCACCGCCGACACGATCGGCAAGCTGGAGCGCCTGGCCGAGGCGGGCTGCGACTACGTGATCGTCTACATCCCCCGCGTGGCCTACGACCACGAGCCGCTGCTGCGCTTCGCCGAGGACGTCATCCCCCAGCTCTCCTGAGCCACCCCGGACCGGCTCGCTCCAGGCGGGCCGGTTTCCGGCTCACCACCTTTTCCCGGTACGCCCCACGTGTGCCCGATCGACGAAGAAAGCGGCCTTCTGCCGGTGCGGGCCGTCCGGCCCGCGCCGGGCTGATCGGCGACTCACCCTCGAAACCTCAGGGGAAATGTACGTTTCGCGGCGCGAAACGAAGCTGGGAGCGGTTCCAGGCTCACCAGGGATTTGTCGGGCGGGCGAGGCGTGGCAGAATTCCGGTGCCGGGTTCCGAAAGTTGCAGTCGCGACAGGCCCGCCGTAAGGAGCGCGTCCGTGGCCGTTGGCAGGGGAAGAGTGACTATCGCGGCGATCGCGGAGGCTGCGGGTGTTTCGGTGCCCACGGTGTCACGCGTGCTCAACGGACGTTCCGATGTGTCCCCGGGCACACGGGAGCTGATCGAGCGGCTTCTTCGCGAGCACGATTACCGGCCCCGCAACTCTCGGCATCCGGGCCGGGCCCGCCTGGTCGACCTCGTGTTCGACGACCTGGACAGCCCGTGGGCCCTCGAGCTGGTCCGCGGTGTGGAGGACGTGACGCACCCGGCCGGGGTCGGCACCGTGGTGTCGCAGGTGCACCGGCGCAGCACCGCGACCCGGCAGTGGTTGCAGAACCTGCGGGCCCGCGCGTCGGACGGGGTCATCTTCGTGACCTCGGACGTCGGCGAGCCGATCCACAGCGAGTTGCACCGGCTCAAGGTTCCGGTGGTGATCATCGATCCGGCCGGCGGGGTGGCGGCGGACGTGCCGACGATCGGGGCGACGAACTGGTCGGGCGGCCGGACCGCGACGGATCACCTGCTGTCGCTGGGGCACCGGCGGATCGGGATCGTGGCCGGCCCGCGTGAGCTGCTGTGCAGCCGGGCCCGGATGGACGGTTACCGGGCCGCCATGGAGGCCGCCGGTATGCGGGTCGACGAGGATCTGGTGGTGACCGGCGACTTCCGGCACGAGTCGGGTTTCGTGGCGGGCGGGCGGATGCTCGACCTGCCCGATCCACCGACCGCGATCTTCGCGTGCAGCGATCTGATGGCCCTGGGCGTCTACGAGGCGGCCCGCCGCCGCGGCATCCTGGTGCCCGACCAGCTCAGCGTGGTGGGCTTCGACGACCTGCCGGAGTCGCGCTGGTCGTCGCCGCCGCTGACCACGGTGCGCCAGCCGCTCGCCGAGATGGGCGGGCTCGCCGCGCGGACCGTGTTGCGGCTGTCGCGCGGCGAGCCCATCGAGACTCCTCGGGTGGAGCTGGTCACCAAGCTGGAGGTCCGGGAAAGCACCGCGGCCCCCTTCGAGGGCCGCGGCGTGACTCACTGAGAGGGCGTCACTTGCTGAAACCGGCGGTCAGACCGCTGACCAGCTGGCGCCGTCCGATCGCGTAGAGCAGCACGATCGGCACGGTCGTGAGCGTGACCGACGCGGCGACGGCCGGCACGTTCACGCCGAACTGCGTCTGGAAGGACGCGAGCGCGAGCGGGATGGTCGCGTTCTCCGGGCTCTGGGTGAGGATCAGCGGCAGCAGGTAACCGTTCCAGATGCCCACCGCGTTGTAGATCACCACGGTGACCAGGGCCGGCCGGGTGAGCGGGAAGGCGAGGCGCCACATCGTGCCCCACTCGGTGGCGCCGTCCATCCGCATCGACTCGAAGAGCTCCTTCGGGACGTCACGGATGAAGTTGGCCAGCACCAGCACCGACAGCGGGATGGCGAAGGCGATCGACGGCAGGATGATCGCCTGGAGCGTGTTGTACAGCTCCATCTTGATGATGATCAGGTAGACCGGGATGACGACCGCCTGGAGCGGGATCGCCAGCCCCATCAGGAAGACGCCGTTCACCCCCTGCAGGAACCGGTTGCCGGCGCCGCGGACCACCGCGTAGGCGGCCATGAATGAGATCAGCGTCGCGGGAAGAACCGCTCCCAGGGTGACGATGACGCTGTTCATGAAGTACCGGGCGAAGTCGCTCTCGATCACCAGCACGTAGTTGTCGAAGGTGAACTCGCTCGGCGGCTTCAGCGGGTTGGTGATGAAGTAGTTCGCCTGCGTCTTGAAGCTGGTGATCACCAGCCAGTAGAGCGGCACCATCACCACGATCAGCCAGAGCCAGGCGAAGCTGCCGCCGACCCAGTTGCGCTCGGTCAGCCGGCGGCGGGCCGGTCTGCCGGTCACGCTGGGGGCCGGGGCTTTACCGGTCCGGGTTCCGGCCGGGGTGGGGGTCATGGTCGCCACCTCAGGCTCCTTCCATCTGGCTCTGGTCGGCCCGCCCGCCGAGACGCCGCAGCAGCAGGGAGAGGCCGATGCCGACGAGGACCAGGATGACGGCGATCGCGCTGGCCGGGCCCATCAGGCTGGCCTGGAAGCCGAGCTGGTACATCTGCACGGCCAGGGCCCGGGTGGCGTCGCCGGGACCACCGGCGGTGAGCACCCAGATCAGGTCGAAGAAGGTCAGCGACCCCACCACCATCAGCGTCGACGACGTGATGATCGTGTACTTGAGCTGCGGCAGGGTGATGCTGAAGAACTGCCGGACCCGGCCGGCGCCGTCGATCTGCGCCGCCTCGTACATCGAATCCGGGATCTGCCGCACCGCGCCTTGGTAGATCAGCGAGTGGAACGGGATGAACTGCCAGGAGACCACGAAGATCAGCGTGGCGATGGCCAGGTTGGCCTGGCCGAGCCAGTCCTGGTTGAGCGCCTCGATCCCGAGTCCCGCGCCGAGCCCGAAGTTCGGGTCCAGCAGCGACTTGTAGGTGATCGCGATCGCCGCGGAGCTGAGCAGCAGCGGAATGAAGTAGAAGACCGCGAGGAAGCCGCGGTAGCGGCTCTGCCGGGCCATGAACGTGCCGAGCAGGATCGACAGCGGGGTCTGCACCAGCCAGGACAGCGCCATGATCAGGAAGGTGACCCAGAGCGCGTTGGGCAGTCCCTCGTTGGTGAGGGCCGCCTTCCAGCTGGTCAGCCCGGTCAGTTCGATGGTCGGTGTGATGCCGTTCCACGTCGAGAAACTGAGCACCACCACGCCGATCAACGGGACGATCCCGAAGAAGACGAACATGACGAACGCGGGCAGAACCATCCATACAAGGACGGAGCCGCTCCGCCCGCCGCGTGATCTGGTGGGCTCCTGACCGCGCACGACGGGCGGAGCGAGCGTCGTCATTTACCGATGACCCCGTTCATGTTGTCGACCCACTGCTGCGGGCTGACCTGGAGCTGGAACAGCTTGGCGATGTTGTCCAGCAGGACCTCGGACGCGGTCGGGCTGAGCGCCTGGTCCCACGACTGCGCGAAGGTCTTGGCGCCGGCCGCGATCGCCGACATGTCCTTCTGGAACTGCGCGTCCTCGCCGGTGTAGAGGCTGTCGCTGTTCGCCAGGACCGGCACGCCGCCGGACTTGACCCAGCCGGCCTTCTCCTCGTCGTCCACCAGCGTGGTGGAGAAGAACTTCTTCGCCGTCTCCTTGTCGGCCGCGGTGGCCTTCGAGGAGATCGACAGGTACTGGCCGGGGTTGCCGACGGTGTTGGTCGGGTCGCCCTTGCCGCCGTCGATCGGCGGGAAGTTCATCCAGCCGAGGCCGCCGTCCGCGACGAACTTGCCGCCGTTGGCCTTCTGGATGCCGTACGACCAGGAGCCGTGCACCATCATCGCGGCCTTGCCGGTGTAGAGCAGGGCCTGGTCGGCGTTGGTGTCGGCGGCGGTGGAGGCGAAGCCCTTCTGGAAGGCGTTCATCTTCACCAGGTCCTGGACCTTGGTCAGCATGTCGAGCACGGCCGGGTCGGACCAGGCGCCCGCCTTGCCGGCGAAGACGTTGTCGAAGACCTCGGAGCCGGCGTTGCGGTCGAGCATGAACTCGAGCCACATCATGTTGGTCCAGCGGGACTGGCCGGCGAGCGAGAACGGCGCGATGCCCTTGGCGTTGAACTTCGGGATCAGGTCGAGGATGTCGCCGTACGTCTGCGGGGCGCTGACGCCGACCTGCTCGAAGACCTTCTTGTTGTAGTAGAAGACGATCGGCTGGACCGTCTCCACCGGCATCGCGTAGATCTTGCCGTCGACCGTGGCCGCGCCGAACGAGCCGGGCAGCAGCTTGCTCTTGAGGGCGGCGTCACCGAAGAAGCTGGTCAGGTCCTCCACCTGGCCGGCCTCGACGTAGCTCTTCAGGCCGCCGCCGCCCCAGCCCCAGATGAGCGTGGGCGCCTGGTTCGCGCCCAGAGCGGTCTTGATCTTCTGCTTGTAGGCGTCGTTCTGGAAGAACGTCGGGGTGATCTTGGAGTCCGGGTTGGCCTTGTTGAACCGGTCGATGGCGGCCTTGCGGTAGGGCTCGCCGGGCTCGCCGCTGAGCGACCAGTAGCTGGCCGAGCCGCCGCCGCCACCGGATTCGCTTCCGGCGGGGCCGTCGTTACCGCACGCGGCCAGCGCGGCACCCGCGGCGGCTCCGGTGGTGAGGGTCAAGAAATTCCTGCGCTTCACGCTGATCTCCGTACTCGAACGAAGCCGCGGTGCGGCCGATGATACCGCGAGGGTTCTGCCGCAAACCTTCCAAAACCGGTTAAGTTCCCGAAAGTTTCGCGCGACTGCTGTAAATTAAGGTGAGGTTTCGTAAACGTAGGGTTTCGCTGTGACGAGTGTCAAGTCCCTTGCCGTAACAGTGCCCTGAGCGCGAGAGTATGCGACGTTCCCACGCCGCTCACGAGCCCTGACACGGGCGCCGCCGAGGTCCGGCGCGGCTCGGAAGTTTCGGAATTCATCGGAGGTACCGTTGACGACAGACCAAGCGCCACCACCCGCGTGGCGCGACCCGAGCCTTCCGGTGCCCGATCGCGTCGACACACTACTGGCCGAGATGACGCTGGAGGAGAAGGTCGCGCAGCTCGGCAGCCGGTGGCTCGGCAAGGACAAGGGCGCGACCGGCGCCGCCGGCCCGGAGCCGGAGGACGGGCACGACGTCGCGCCGATGGAGAGCGAGTTCGCCGCCGGCGCCGCGCTGGAGGACGCCAGCCGGCACGGCCTCGGCCACCTCACCCGGATCTACGGCAGCTATCCCCTGTCGGCCGCCGACGGCGCCGCCGAGCTGATCCGGCAGCAGCGCATCGTTATGGAATCGTCTCGTCTCGGCATCCCCGCGATCGTCCACGAGGAGTGCCTCACCGGATTCACCATGCACGGTGCCAGTGTCTACCCGGCAGCCGTCAACTGGGGAGCGACCTTCGACCCGGAACTCGTCGAGCGGATGGCCGCGGCCATCGGGCGGGACATGGCGGCGCTCGGCGTGCACCAGGGCCTCTCCCCCGTCCTCGACGTGGTCCGCGACTACCGCTGGGGCCGGGTGGAGGAGTCCATCGGCGAGGACCCGTACCTGGTGGCGATGATCGGCTCGGCGTACGTGCGGGGTCTGCAGAGCGCCGGCGTGATCGCCACGCTCAAGCACTTCGCCGGCTACTCCGCCTCGCGCGGCGCCCGCAACCACGGCCCGGTGCCGATGGGCCGGCGGGAGTTGCTCGACGTCATCCTGCCGCCGTTCGAGACCGCCATCCGGACCGCCGGCGCCGGCTCGGTGATGAACTCGTACGCCGACGTCGACGGAGTCCCGTCCGGCGCCGACCCGTGGCTGCTCACCGAACTGCTGCGCCAGGAGTGGGGCTTCACCGGCACGGTCGTCTCCGACTACTGGTCGATCCCGTTCCTGGCCGGCATGCACAAGGTGGCCGCCGACTCCGGCGACGCGGGCGCGCTGGCCCTGGCGGCCGGCATCGACGTCGAACTGCCGGACACCGTCGGCTTCGGCGACGAGCTCGTCGCCCGGGTGCGCCGCGGGGAGGTGGCCGAGGAGCTGGTCGACCGTGCGGCGCGCCGGCTGCTCACCCAGAAGGCGGAGCTCGGTCTGCTCGACGCGGACTGGACGCCGGAGGCCTCGGTGGCCGGCGCGGCCGGCGTGGCGCTGGACTCGCCGGAGAACCGTGGTCTCGCCCGCGAGCTGGCGGAACGCTCGATCGTGCTGCTCGACCCGGGCACCGCGCTGCCGCTGACCGGGCCGGGCCGCCCGGCGCCCGGCCGGATCGCGGTGATCGGCCCGTGCGCCGACGACGCGAGCACCTTCCTGGGCTGCTACGCCTTCCCGAACCACGTGCTGCCCCGCTATCCCGACGTCAAGGCGGGCATCGCGCTGCCGAGCGCGGCCGAGGCGATCCGGGCCGAGTTCCCGGACACCGAGATCGCGTACGCGCGAGGCTGTGCCGTGGACGGCGACGACCGCTCCGGTTTCGCCGAGGCGGTGGCCGCCGCGGCGTCCGCCGAGGTGTGCCTGGCGTTCGTCGGCGACCTGGCCGGGCTGTTCGGCCGCGGCACCTCCGGCGAGGGCTGCGACGCCGCCGACCTGCGGCTGCCGGGCGTGCAGGGCGAGCTGCTGGAGGCGGTGCTGGCGACCGGCACCCCGGTGGTGGTCGTGGTGGTCTCCGGCCGGCCGTACGCGCTGGGCGACCTGGACGGCCGAGCCGCCGGGCTGGTGCAGGCGTTCATGCCCGGCGAGGAGGGCGGTCCCGCGATCGCCGGGGTGCTGTCCGGCCGGGTGCAGCCCAGCGGCAGGCTCCCGGTGCAGATCCCGCGCACTCCGGGCGGTCAGCCGGGCACCTACCTTCAGCCGCGGCTGGGGGCCGAGCACACCGGCGTGAGCAACCTGGATCCCACCCCGCTGTTCCCGTTCGGCCACGGCCGCTCGTACACCACGTTCACCGTGGACGGCCTGCGCCTGCCGGACACCGCGGTGCCCACCGACGGGGAGTTCACGGTGACCGTGCGGGTGCGCAACACCGGCGGGCGCGACGGCTCGGAGGTGGTCCAGCTGTACCTCGCCGACCCGATCGCCCAGGTCACCCGTCCGGTGCTTCAGCTGACCGGCTTCCAGCGGGTGGAGCTGGCCGCGGGCGCCGCCGCCGACGTGACGTTCGCCGTCCACACCGACCGTACGGCGTTCACCGGCCGGGACATGCGACGTCTCGTGGAGCCCGGTGAGCTGCGGGTTCTCGTCGGCACGTCGGCCGGCGACCTGCCCTGCGCGGGGGCCGTCGAGCTGACCGGCCCGGTGCGCCCGGCCGGGGCGGACCGGCGGCTGGTCACCGGCGTGGAGGTGCGGCCCGCCGGTTCATGACCCGCGGTCACTCTCCGGCGCAGAGCGGGGCACATCAGGCTTCCTGGTGTTGCCCCGCTCTGCGCCGTCTCGAAGCGGTCACCGACGCGACGTCCTTTCCTGCCGTCGGGCCGGCTCGGCGTGGCGGGCTGGTGTCACGCCCCGCACCGGTGCGGGAATATCGCTCGAACCACTTGTTAGCCACGGATTCAGCGGAAAAGATGGGGCCGAAAACGCTGATCCCACAGCTCTGGAGGCGTAATGACGGCGAAGACGGTGCTGCACAACCTCATCGGGGGCGAGGCCGTCGCGCCTGCCGACGGGCGGTACTCCGACCTCGTCGACCCGTCCACCGGCGAGGTCTTCGCCTCCGCTCCGGTCTCCGGCGACGCGGATGTCGACCGCGCCATGCGGGCCGCGTCCATCGCCTTCGAGAAGTGGCGTGACACCACCCCCGGTGAGCGCCAGCGCGCCCTGCTCAAGTTCGCCGACGCCGTCGAGGCGCGCGCCGACGAGCTGGTGGCCGCGGAGTCGAAGAACACCGGCAAGCCGCTCGGCCTGACCGCCAGCGAGGAGCTGCCGCCGGCCGTCGACCACCTGCGGTTCTTCGCCGGCGCCGCCCGGGTGCTGGAGGGCCGCTCCGCCGGGCAGTACATGAACGGGTTCGAGAGCTACGTGCGGCGCGAGCCGATCGGCGTCTGCGCCCAGGTCACCCCGTGGAACTATCCGCTGCTGATGGCGATGTGGAAGATCGCGCCGGCGCTGGCGGCGGGCAACGCCGTGGTGCTCAAGCCGTCCGACACCACTCCGGTCACCAGCGTCATGCTGGCCGAGATCGCCGCCGAGTTCCTGCCCGACGGGCTGTTCAACGTGGTCCTCGGCGACCGCGACACCGGCCGCGCCCTGGTCACGCACCGGACCCCGCGGATGGTGTCGATCACCGGCTCGGTGCGGGCCGGCATGGAGGTGGCCGGCAGCGCCGCGGCCGACCTGAAACGCACCCACCTGGAGCTGGGCGGCAAGGCCCCGGTCGTGGTGTTCGACGACGCCGACGTGGAGGCGGCCGCCGCGTCGATCGCCGAGGCCGGCTACTTCAACGCCGGGCAGGACTGCACGGCCGCCACCCGGGTGCTGGCCGGGCCGGGCGTCTACGACGACTTCGTCGCGGCGCTCGCCGAGCAGGCGCGGAACACCAGGACCGGCGCGCCGGACGACGAGGACGTGCTCTACGGCCCGGTCAACAACGCGAACCAGCTGGCCCGGGTCGCGGGCTTCATCGACCGGCTCCCCGGTCACGCGGTGCTGCAGGCCGGCGGCGCCCGGGTCGGCGACCGCGGCTTCTTCTACTCCCCCACGGTCGTCTCCGGTCTGCGGCAGGACGACGAGATCATCCAGAACGAGGTCTTCGGCCCGGTCATCACCGTGCAGCGCTTCACCGACGAGGACGAGGCGGTCCGCTACGCCAACGGCGTGGAGTACGCGCTGGCCTCCAGCGTGTGGACGAAGGACCACGGCACCGCCATGCGGATGACCCAGCGGCTGGACTTCGGCTGCGTCTGGGTCAACTGCCACATCCCGCTGGTCGCCGAGATGCCGCACGGCGGGTTCAAGCACTCCGGCCACGGCAAGGACCTGTCGATGTACGGGTTCGAGGACTACACCCGCGTCAAGCACGTCATGCACAACGTGGGGGCCTGATGCCCTCGCCGGAGGAGTCGGTGAAGGTGGCCCGGCACGCGACCGGGCGGCCGGCCGTCGTGGTGTGCGGCCGGCTCCGCGGCGCTCCGCGCACCTGACGGGCGATCCCTTTGCTGACGCCGAGCGTTACAGGGAAGAATCGCGCCGTGACGGACGTGACCCTGGACGACACCAACAAACTGATCATCGAGCATCTGCAACGCGATGGCCGGATGTCGTACGCGACTCTCGCCAAGACGATCGGGCTCTCCGAGGCCGCGGTGCGCCAGCGCGTACAGCGGCTGCTGGACAACGGGCTCATGCAGATCGTCGCGGTCACCGACCCGCTCACGCTGGGCTTCGCCCGGCAGGCCATGGTCGGGCTGCGGGTCAACGGCGACCTGCGGGCCATCGCGGACGCGATCGCGGCCATCGCCGAGGTGGATTACGTGGTGATCTGTGCCGGCCGTTACGACCTGCTGGTCGAACTGGTCTGCACCGATGACGAGCATCTGCTCGACATCCTCAACGAGAAGCTCCGGACCATCGAGGGCGTCAGCGAGACCGACACCTTCATGTACCTGCGCCTCGCGAAACAGACATACGCCTGGGGGACACGATAACTCCATGAACAGCCCCTCCTTCTGGCTCGACTCGCTGGGCCCGATCGAGAGACGCCCGCCGCTGCCCGGTGACTCCGCCGCCGACGTGGCCATCGCCGGCGGCGGGTACACGGGCCTCTGGACCGCCTACTACCTGGCCAAGGCCGCGCCCGGGAAGAGGATCGTGGTCCTGGACGCGCACTACTGCGGGTTCGGCGCGTCCGGCCGCAACGGCGGCTGGGCGTCCGGCCTCTTCCCGGTCTCCGAGGCGAGACTGTCCCGCCGGTTCGGCCCGGGCGCGGCGGCCGCCATGACCCGCGCGCTGGAGGACACGGTCGACGAGGTGGGCCGGGCCGCCGCCGCCGAGGGCATCGACTGCGACTACGCCAAGGGCGGCGTCATCTCCCTGGTCCGCGGCCCGGCCCAGCTGCGGCGGGCCCGCCACGACCCGGGCTTCATCGGCGCCGCCGAGGCCCGTGCGATCTGCGGGGCCGAGGGCGTGCTCGGCGGCGTCTACAGCGAGCACTGCGCCGCCCTGCACCCGGCCAAGCTGGTGCGCGGCCTGGCCGGGGCCGTCGAACGGCTCGGCGTCACCATCCACGAGAGCACCCGGGTCGAGCAGATCAAACCCGGACAGATCACGACCAGCCGGGGTACGCTGCGCGCCGCGCACGTGGTGCGGGCACTGGAGGGCTACACCGCCGGCCTCGCCGGTCACCGCCGTGCCCTGGCCCCGGTCTACTCGCTGATGGTCGCCACCGAGCCGCTGTCCGGGGAGTTCTGGCAACGGGCCGGCCTGGCCCGCCGGGAGACGTTCACCGACGAGCGACGCCTGGTCATCTACGGTCAGCGGACCGCGGACGATCGGCTGGCCTTCGGCGGGCGCGGGGCGCCGTACCACTTCGGGTCACGGATCCGGCCGGAGTACGACCTGGTGCCCGGGGTGTTCGACGCGCTGCGGGCGACGATCACCGAACTGTTCGGGATCGATCCGCCGATCGCCCACCGGTGGGGTGGGCCGCTCGGCATCCCCCGGGACTGGATGCCGTCGGTGGGACTGCGCGACGGCGTCGGCTGGGCCGGTGGCTACGTGGGCGACGGCGTGGCGGCCGCGAACCTCGCCGGGCGTACCCTCGCTGATCTGATCCTCGGCCGCGACAGCGACCTGACCGCGCTGCCCTGGGTGAATCATCGCTCGCGCCGCTGGGAGCCGGAGCCGGCCCGCTGGGTCGGCATCAACGCCGGTCTGCGCGCCACCGCCCTGCTCGACGCCCTCGACCGGCGCCGGGCCGTCTGACCCCCACCCCGTGTGTGAAGTACGGGTCCGGATCGCGCCCGAACTCCACACGTGGTTCAGGCGAGCGGCAGGCGTACGCACACGACCGTCCCGGACGGCCGGTTGTCGGAGAGCCGGATCGTGCCGCCGTGCAGCAGCACGATGGCGCGGGCCAGGCTGAGCCCCAGCCCGCTGCCCGAGGTGCCCTGGTGGCGCACGTTGCTGCCGCGGAAGAACCGGTCGAACACCAGGTCGTGCTCGCCGGGCGGGGTGCCGATGCCGCTGTCGGTGATGCACAGCTGGGCCATCGTGTCGTCGGCGCTCAGCGTGACGTGCACCGGCGCGCCCGGCGGGCTGTACCGGACCGCGTTCAGCAGCAGGTCGTCGATCACCTGGCGGAGCCGGTCGGCGTCCCCGGCCAGGCGCAGCTCGACGGGCAGTTCGGTGACCAGGGTGAGCCGGTCCGCGGTGTGCCGGACCGCGGTCACCGCGTCGGAGAGCAGCGCGGCCAGGTCCACCTCGGCGACGTCCAGTTCGATGTGCCCGGCGTCGAGCCCGGCCAGGTCGAGCAGGGTGTCCGCGATCCGCTGCAGGGTGGACGCGTTGCGGGCGATCACCTCGACCATGGTCCGCGAGTCGGTGTCCAGGCCGGCGGGCTCCTCGGCGAGCAGGGCGGCGTTCGCGGTGATCGAGGTGAGCGGGGTGCGCAGCTCGTGACCGACCAGGTCGACGAAATCCGCCTGCGCCCGGGCCAGCTGACGGGACAGTTCCTCGGCACGGCGCTGCGCCACGAAGACGCCCACCTGCGCCGCCACCCCGTCGAGCAGCACGGTGAGCAGCTCCGGCTCGTACTCCCGGGTGCCGGCGTAGCAGGTGAGCACGCCCAGCAGGGAGCTGCCGTCGCGCACCGGCACGGCCAGCGCGGTCCGCACCCCGCGCCGAAGGCACACTTCCACGCGTTCGCGCTCGTGGGCCGTACGCAGATCGGCGCTCAGCGTGAGGTCCGGCACCCAGATCGGCCGTCCGGTCTCCCACACCCGACCGGTGATGCCCTGTCCGCGGACCGGGGTGTGCCCGAAGAAGCCGTCCGGGTCCATCCCGGACGAGTCCCAGTGCCCGGCCGCCTGGAGCAGGCCGCTCGCCTCGTCGATCAGGAACAGCTCGGCCGACGGCCAGCCCAGGGTGGCGGTGACCGCCCGCAGCATCCCGGGAGTCGCCTCGGCCACCGTGGTGGCGCCGTGCAGGACGTGCTGCACGGCGATGTGACAGTTGCGGAACCGCTCGACCCGGCGCAGCGCGGTCACCTCGTGGGCGACCGCCACGGCGCCGAGCGCGTCGCCGGCCGGCCCGAGGACGGGCTGGGCGCTGGTGTCGAAGATCCGGGTGCGGTGGCCGGGCCGGCGAACCAGCACGTCCTCGGAGACCACGCGTTCGCCGTGCAGGGCGCGCAGCAGCGGGCTCTCGGCGGGCGTCATCGAACGGTGGTCGGGGGTGGCGAGCAGCCGGCAGACCTCCTTCTCGAAGTCCGGCGGCAACGGTCCGTCCGAACGGAGGCCGATGATGCCGCGCACCGCACGGTTGGCGAAGACCACCCGGCCCGAACGGTCGCAGGCCACCACCCCGGCCTCCATGCTCTCCAGCAGTACGGCGTGGAAGGCGCTGTCGTCCTGCACCCGGATCGTGTCGGCGACCGCGGTGAGAATGTCGGCGTCGTCGTCGTTCCAGTCGCGGGGGCGGCGGTCCAGGGCGGTGAGGGAGCCGATCGGGCGGCCGTCCCGGTCGTGGATCGGCACGCCGAGGAACGACCGGATGCCGAACTCCAGCACGAGCAGGTGCTTGCAGAGCGACTCGTCGGGCTCCTCGGTCATGTCCCGGCTCAGGATGACCTCGTCGGCGGAGACCACGTACTTGCAGACCGAGTAGGTCAGTGGGGCACGGCGGGGCAGGCTCAGCTCGTGCGGGATGGCGTGCGCGCCGACGAACAGCTCCTCGTCCTCGGTGACCAGGGTGACGCAGGCCATCGGGGTGTGCAGCAGGCGGGCCGCCAGGCGGGCGATGTCGTCGAGCGGGGACGATCGGCCGGGCAGCGAGAGGATGGCACGGTCGACCGCGCGCAGGCGTACGGGATCGGTCAGCACCGCCTCGTCCAGTACCACCATGACCCGCCCGATTCTCCCGACCGAGGCCCGTGGTCACGGGCTGTCACCCAGCCTTACCCAGCCACTCTGTTATTCAATACTTTGTCATACGGATACGGATAAATCGGCGGGACATCGGGAGTCGGCGCTGTCATGGTCATGGGGCCCGATCCTGACCAGCTCGTCGATGGTGGCCAGCAGCCGGTCGTTCGGGCAGGGTTTCAGCATGATCGCGCAGACGCGCGAGGAACCGGCCCGCGGTTCGCCGGGATGCAGATGGCCGCTGAGGATCGCCACCGGCGTTCGCCGGATCCCCTCGTCGGCATGTGCCCGGATCGCGTCGATCAGTTCCCAGCCGTCCATCCGCGGCATGCCGAGATCGGTGAGCACGACGTCCGGTCGCTGCTCGACGACGCTCTCGAACGCCGCCCATCCGTCCGGAGCCTGCAGAACGGTCATTCCGGCTCGCTTGAACACTCTGGTCAGGACCAGCGAGATGTCCTCGTCGTCCTCAGCGATAAGCAATACGACCATGTCAGCTCCGTCGGAAGTCCTTCATATCAGCATGCGCCAGCCGAACGCGGCCCGGGTCGTTTTCGCGACCAGCGCTGTCCGGCAGACTCAGCCGCGACCCACATTCACCATCTGAACCATCGAGGAGACCCATGCGACCACGGACCCGGCTTGCGGCGCTCGGGGGGATCGTGCTGGCAGCGACCGTCGTGGCGGGCGTCGTGATCGCCCGGACCGGCACAGACTCCCAGGACGCCGCTCCGCTCTACCTGGACGCCGCGCAGCCCGTCGAGGACCGCGTCGCCGACCTGCTCGGCCGGATGACCCTGGCCGACAAGATCGGTCAGATGACCCAGGCCGAACGCGTCAGGGTGGCCGGCGACCCCGGAAAGGTCACCGAATGGCGGCTCGGCTCGGTCCTCTCCGGCGGTGGTTCGGTCCCCGATCCGAACAACGCGCAGGCGTGGGTGGACATGATCCGCTCGCTCCAGCGCGCGGCGCTCGCCACCCCGCTGAAGATCCCGCTGCTCTACGGCGTCGACGCGGTGCACGGCCACAACAACGCGCACGGGGCCACCGTCTTCCCGCACAACGTGGGCCTCGGCGCCGGCCGCGACCCGAAGCTCGTCGAACAGGTCTACCGGGCCACCGCCGTGGAGATGCGGGCCACCGGCGCCCGGTGGAACTTCGCGCCGTGCGTGTGCGTCTCCCGCGACGAACGGTGGGGCCGGACCTTCGAGACCTTCGGCGAGGACCCCACCCTGGTCGCCCGGCTCGGCGGCGCCGCCGTCGACGGCCTCCAGGGTGACGGGGTGGTGGCCACCGTCAAGCACTACGCGGGTGACGGCGACACCGAGTACGGCACCGGGGACAGCGGCTACGCCATCGACCAGGGCGTCACCGTCACCAGCCGTGCCGACTTCGACCGCGTCGACCTGGCGCCGTACGTCTCCGCGATCGGCGAGCACGGCGCCCAGAGCGTCATGCCGTCCTTCTCCAGCGTCGACTGGACCGAGGACGGCGCCGGCAACCCGGTCAAGATGCACGCCAGCGAGGAACTGATCACCGGCAAGCTGAAAGGTGAGATCGGCTTCGAGGGCTTCGTGATCACCGACTGGGAGGGCATCCACCAGCTGCCGTCCACCGATCCGGCCGACACTCCGGAACCCACCCCCAGCCAGGTTCGCGCCGGGGTGAGCGCCGGCATCGACATGTTCATGGAGCCGCACACCGCGCCGCGGTTCCAGGAGCTGCTCAAGGCGGAGGTGGACGCCGGGCGGGTCAGCACGGCCCGGATCGACGACGCGGTCAAGCGGATCCTCACCGTCAAGTTCGGGCTCGGGCTGTTCGAGAACCCGTACCCCACCCTCGGCGAGCTCGGCACCGCCGAACACCGGACTCTGGCCCGCACCGCGGCCGCCAAGTCGCAGGTGCTGCTGAAGAACAGCGGCGAGCTGCTGCCGTTGCGGGCGGACGCGAAGATCTACGTGGCCGGCCGCAACGCCGACGACATCGGCAACCAGTCCGGCGGCTGGACCATCGACTGGGAAGGCCGCAACGGCGACATCATCCCGGGCGACACCATCCTCGAGGGCATCCGGAAGGTCGCCCCGAAGGCGTCCGTCACCTACAGCGCCGACGCCACCGCACCCATCGGCGGCTCGGACATCGGTGTGGTCGTCGTCGGCGAGACCCCGTACGCCGAAGGTTTCGGCGACGTCGGCAGCACCCCCTGGCAGCAAGGCACCGAGCAGCAGAAGGAACCCAAGTCGCTCACCCTGCAGCCGGGCGACAAGGCGGTGGTCGACAAGGTCTGTGACGCGGTCGCCGAGTGCGTGGTCCTGCTCGTCTCCGGGCGCCCGCAGGTGATCACCGACCAGCTCGGCAAGATCGACGCCCTGGTGGCCTCGTGGCTGCCCGGCAGCGAGGGGACCGGCGTCGCCGACGTCCTCTTCGGCCGGGAGCCCTTCACCGGGCGCCTGCCGCTGAGCTGGCCCAGCTCGGCCGCCCAGGTCCCGGTCAACGTCGGCGACGCGAAGTACCAGCCGTTGTTCCCCTACGGCTGGGGCCTGCGCACCCGGGTGGCCCCCGACGCCCGCGACGCGGCCCAGCAGAAGGCGGCCACCGGCCGTGCCCCGGACGGCTGGCAGCAGAAGCTCGCCGACGCCCAGCTGGCCGAGGAGTCCGGCGACACCGCCAAGGCGGCCTCCCTGCGCAAGCAGGTAGCCGGCTGAACCCCTCGGCTGGCCGTGGGCGCTGTCCCGGGCTAGAGTGAGCAGCCGGGTCCGTTCCAGCAGCCGGGTGACGGTGCCGAGAAGGTCGTCGCGGCCGATGAATGGGCCCAGGTCGAGTGGCAGGCTGCC
>NZ_JBFAMR010000090.1:0-28768 GCF_040656595.1 Actinoplanes sp. NPDC049802 | reverse complement strand
TTCCAGACCAGGCGCACACACCCGAAGGTGCGGTTCAGCACCGCAGCCTGTTCGGAGGTCGGGTAGGCCCGGCACTTGTACGCCGTACGCATGTCCGACAGCTTACCGAGAGGATGTCATGAGTCAAGTGTACGCGGGTTTGCTTCCGGACTACGTCCGCAGACCGTCCCGGCTGCACCGGGCCGCTCCTGACGGAGCCGCCGATCCTTCCCGCCCTGAAGGACGGGGCATCCTGGCGGTGTCTCGGTGAACGCGAGCCCACCACTGCTGGCCGCCGAAGGGCTGACCGTCCACTACGGCGGCGTCCGGGCCAACACCGACATCACCCTGCACGTGGACGCGGGCGAGGTGGTCGGGTTGATCGGCCCCAACGGCGCGGGCAAGACCACCTTCGTCGACGCCGTCACCGGTTTCACGCCGTCGCGCGGCGCGGTCGGCGTGGCGGGGCGGCGCGTCGACCGGCTCGCCCCGCATCAGCGCCGGCGTGCCGGTCTGGCCCGGACCTGGCAGGCCGGGGAGCTGTTCACCGATCTGACGGTGCGGCAGAACGTAGCGGTGGCGGCCGGCCGGGGACCGCTGCGCAACCTCTGCGACGACCTGATCGGCCGTTCCGAACCCGGCGGTGACGTGGACGCGGTACTCGACACGTTCGGGTTGCGGCCGGTCGCGGACCGCCGTCCGGAGGAGCTGAGCCTCGGCCGGCAGAAGATCGTCGGGGTGGCCCGGGCGCTGGCCGGGGCGGCCCGCGTGCTCCTGCTCGACGAGCCGGCCGCCGGGCTCGACACCGACGAGAGCGCCGAGTTCGGTGAGCACGTCCGGGCGATCGCCGGCTCGGGCCGGGCGGTGCTGCTCATCGACCACGACATGACGCTGGTGGCCGCGATCTGCGACCGGGTGTACGTGCTGGACTACGGGGTGGTCATCGCGTCCGGTACGCCCGGCGAGGTGCTGGCCGACCCGGCGGTGCGCACCGCGTACCTCGGATCGGAGCTCGTGCCGTGACCGAGGTTCTGCGGCTGGACGCCGTCACCGCCGGTTACGCCGGCATCCCGGCCGTGCGGGATCTCGGCCTGAGCCTCGCCTCCGGTGAGATCGTCGCGATGCTGGGCCCCAACGGCGCCGGCAAGACCACCACGCTGCGGGCCGCGGCGGGCGTCCTCGCGCCGATGTCCGGCACGGTCACCGCGTTCGGGCGGCCGCTGCGCCGGCGGCTGGAGCAGAACGCGCGCGCCGGCCTCGTCCTGGTGCCCGACACCAGGGGCGTGTTCCACAGCCTGTCGGTACGCGAGAACCTCGCCCTCGCCCGGCGCCGCAACGACAGCCTGGACGATGTCCTGGAGTTGTTCCCCGCGCTGCGGGGACTGATGACACGCCGGTGCGGCCAGTTGTCCGGCGGCGAACAGCAGATGCTCGCCATCGCCAAGGCGCTCGTGCACCGGCCGCGGGTGCTGCTGATCGACGAGATGAGCATGGGGCTGGCGCCGGTGGCGGTCCAGGCTCTGCTGCCCAGCATCCGGGCGCTGGCCGACCGGTACGGCGTCGGTGTCCTGCTGGTCGAGCAGCACATCGATCTCGCCCTGTCGATCGCCGACCGCGCCGTCGTCCTGCATCACGGCCGGATCGTGCTGACCGGGCCGGCCGCCGGGCTGCGCGCCGACCGCGACGCCGTCGCCGAGGCCTACTTCGGCACGTCGGCCGCCCACGACGGCAGCCCCGCCTGATGTCGTGGGCGTCCGACCAGCAGCGTCTCGACCTTCGGGGTATGTGCGACAGCGACATGACACCCGGCCGGCTGGTGGCTGCTACTCACATAACCGGACTCCGTCTCGTATTAAGCCTTTCTTATTTGGATCTCTGCGAGTAGAACGGTCCCCACGGTTTTTACACACTCAGTGCGAATTGATCTTGCCGCGCCCCCGACGCCAGGAGACATCGATGCCCGCACCTGCTCGTTCCCGCCGCCGGCAGTGGCTCCTGCTCGTGCCCGCGGTGGCGCCGCTGCTCACCCCGTACGCCAACCGCATCGACCCGGCCCTGTTCGGCATACCGTTCTTCTTCTGGTACCAGTTCGCCTGCGCCCTGCTGGCCATGCTGGTCATCACCGTCGTCCACCTGGCCACCCGCGAGGACGGCCATGAGTGACCGCACCATCGAGGTCGGCATCTTCACCGTCCTGATGGCGATCGTCGTGCTGCTCGGTTTCGGCGCCGCCCGCTGGCGCGCCCCGGAGAACCCGCACACGCTCGAGGAGTGGGGCGTCGGCGGCCGGGCGTTCGGCAACTGGACCATCTGGTTCCTGCTCGGCGGCAGCATGTACAGCGCGTACACGTTCATCGCGGTGCCGGCGCTCACCTACGGCGTCGGCGCGATCGGCTACTTCGCGATCCCGTTCGCCGTCATCACCACGCCGATGACCTTCCTCTTCACCACGAAGGCCTGGTCGGTGGCCCGGCGGCACGGCTTCCTCACACACAGCGAGTTCGCGGCCGCCCGGTTCGGCTCACCCCGGCTGGGCGCGCTGATCGCGGTCACCGGCATTCTCGCCACCATCCCGTACGTCGCCGTGCAGCTGGTGTCGTTGCAGGCGGTGCTGCGCACGGTCGGGTTCGGCGGCGAGGTGCCGCTGCTGGCCGCCGTGACCGTGGTGTCGATCTGCACGTTCCGGTCCGGGCTGCGCGCTCCGGCACTGCTGTCCATCGTCAAGGACGTGCTGCTGGGCTGGATGCTGCTGACCGCGGTGCTGATGGTCGCCATGTACGGCGGCTGGGGCAGCACCTTCCGGACCGCCGCCGCCCGGTTCGAGGCCACCCCGAACCCGGCCGACGGGCTGCTGCTGCCGGACAACGCCCACCTCGGGTTCCTCACCCTGGTCATCGGCTCGGCGCTGGCGATCTTCGCGTACCCGCACGCGCTGCTCGGCATGCTCGCCGCCAAGGACCGGGCGACGATCCGCCGCAACGCCGCTGCCCTGCCGGTCTACTGCATGGCGCTGGCGCTGATGGCGATGCTCGGCTTCTTCGCCCTGGCCCGCGGCGTCCGGCCGGTCGACGGGGACCTGAACACCGTCATCCCGCAGACGATCCACGAGTACTTCCCGAGCTGGTCGGCGGGGATCGCGTTCGCCGCCCTGAGCATCGCGGCCCTGATCCCGGCGGCCGTCATGTCGATCGCCGCGGCCAACACGTTCACCCGCAGCCTCTACCGGCCCTACCTGCGCCCGAACGCCTCCGCGGCGACCGAGGCGAGGGTCAGCCGCTGGGTGTCGCTGATCGTCAAGTTCGGCGCGGCCGCCCTGATCCTGGCCGTCGACCCGGCGTTCTCGGTGGACCTCCAGCTGATCGGCGGCGTGGTCATCCTGCAGACCATCCCGACGGTCTTCATCGGCCTGCTGACCCGCTGGTTCCACCGGGGCGCGCTCACCACCGGCCTGCTCACCGGACTGGCCGTCGGCATCGGAATGCTCTACCTCATCCCGAAGAAGGACGGGACCGGCCGGGTCGTGTCCGAGCATTTCGGCGGCTCCAGCTGGCAGCTCGACGACGGGCGCAGCGTCTACGTCGGCATCGTGGCGCTCGCGGTGAACCTGGCGGTCACCGTGGCGGCCACGCTGGTGCTGCGGGCCGCCAAGGTGCCGGACGGGGTGGACCGGACCCACCCGGAGGACTACCTGACCGATGCCGGCGACCCGTACCTGAAACGGCTCGACCAGCTGATCGACGGGCTCCCCCGGGCCGAGGAACGCCCCGGCCCGCAACGGCAGCACATAGGGTGAGCCGCCGTTCGGTCGCCTCCGCACCACGTCACGGCTTGAGGACCACCTTGATGCAGCCGTCCCGCTTCTTCTTGAACATGTCGTAGGCGTGCGGCGCCTCCTCCAACGGCAGCCGGTGGGTGACCAGATCGTCCACACCCAACGGATCGTCGTCCCCGGTGAGCAGTGGCATCAGGTCGTCGACCCAGCGTTTGACGTGCGCCTGGCCCATTCGCAGGGTCACGCCCTTGTCGAACAGGTCCATCATCGGCAGCGGGTCGGCGTTGCCCCCGTACACGCCGATGATCGACACGGTGCCGGCACGGCGTACCGCGTCGAAGGCCGTGGTGAGCGCGGCCATCCGGTCGATGCCGGCCGTCTCGACCGCCTTGCGGGCCAGCGGGTCCGGCAGCATACCGGCCGCTTTCACGGCGGCCGCCTGGATCGGGGCGCCGTGCGCCTCCATCCCGACCGCCTCGATCACGCTGTCCGCGCCCCGGCCGGCGGTCAGCTCGCGCACCGCGGCCGGCACGTCGGTGTCGCCGGTGTCGAGCGCCTCGACGCCGTGCCGGCGGGCCATCGCCAGCCGCTCCGGCACGTTGTCGGAGGCGATGACGCGTTCGGCGCCGAGATGCCGGGCGATGCGGGCGCACATCTGGCCGATCGGTCCGAGGCCGGTGACCAGAACCGTGTCGCCGGGGTGGATGTCGGCGTACTTGGCGGCCTGCCAGGAGGTCGTCAGCACGTCGGAGAGGAAGAGGAAACGCTCGTCGGGATGGCCGTCCGGCACCTTGATCGGGCCGAACTGGGCCTGCGGGACGCGCAGGTACTCCGCCTGCCCGCCGGGCACCTGGCCGTACAGCCTGGTGTAGCCGAACAGGGAGGCGCCCTTGCCCTCGGCGGTGACCTGGGTGGTCTCGCACTGGGCGTACCAGCCGCGGGTGCACATCCAGCAGTGCCCGCAGGAGATGTTGAACGGGATCACCACCCGGTCACCCGGCCGGATGTGGGTGACCTCGGCGCCGACCGCCTCGACGATGCCCATCGGCTCGTGCCCGAGGATGTCGCCCTTGTCGATGTACATGCCGAGCACGTCGTACAGGTGCAGGTCGGAACCGCAGATGGCGGTCGAGGTGATGCGCACGACGGCGTCGGTCGGTTCCTGGATCCGGGGATCGGGCACCGTCTCCACCGAGACCTTGCCGGTGCCCTGCCATGTCAAAGCTCGCATGTTCGATGGATGCCCGCTGAAAGCACGATCAACCGCTTCCCTCAAGTCGGCGTCGCGGCAGCCGAATCTGGGCCCCGTGAGTCTTATCCGGCGGGTGCGCGGCAACTCCCGTGACCCCCGTCCCGCGGTGGTCAGCGGATTCACCATCGGAACCCTGTTCTTCCTGTGCGGCCTCTACACGTTCTTCACCATCCTGCTGCCGACACCGCCCGGTTTCCGGGTCGGCGCGGTCAGCCTGATCGGCCTGACCGGGGTGCTTTCCGGCCCGGTCCTGATGGCGCTGCCGTGGGCGCGGCTCCCGAACGCGGCCCGGCTGGCGATCGCCCCCGTCGCGATGGCCCTGATCGCCGTCCACAACATGGCCGCGGGCGTCGACCCGTTCCGCTACGGAATGTTCTTCTTCCTGGTGTTCGTGTGGTTCGGCCTGTGCGAGCCGCGCGGCACCAGCCTGCGGATGAGCCCGTTCCTGGTGGTCGCCTACCTCGTACCGCTGATGATGCGGGACGCGTCGGCGTCGGACCTTGCCTCGCTCAGCTACACGTTTCCTCTGTACCTGACCGTCGGCGAACTGCTGGCGTGGCGGACCAACCGGCTGCGGCAGCTTCAGGAAGGTCTCCAGCGGCTGGCCGACCACGACTCGCTGACCGGCCTGCCGAACCGGGCCGCCTTCACCGCGGCGCTGCGCGAACGCTGCGCCGGGCCGGATCCCGTCGCCGTGCTCTTCCTCGACCTCGACGGCTTCAAGCAGATCAACGACAGGCTGGGCCACGCCACCGGCGACGACGTCCTGATCCAGGTGGCCGGTGTCCTCGCCACCGTCGCCCGGCCGTGCCGGGACGTGCCCGGCCGCCTGGCCGGCGACGAGTTCGTGATGCTGCTGCCGGGCACGTCCGAGGCCGAGGCCGAGGCGATCGCCGAGCGGGTGGTCCGGCGTCTCGGCGACCTCCGCACTCCGGACGGCACCCCGGTGCGTGGCAGCGCGGGCATCGCCGCCGGTCACCACATCGCCGCGGAACAGCTTCTCGCGCAAGCGGACCAGGCGATGTACGCGGCCAAACAGCGCCGCCGGAGTCAGATGCCGGCGGGAAGCCCCGTCAGCGCCGCATAGGCCGGGTGTGTGGATTTCGGGTGCGCTGCGCACCCGAAATCCACACACGGCCGTGGCTATGCCGTCGGCCCGGCGACCTTCCGCCCGTCACAGCCGGTAGCGATCAGGTAGAGGCCGCCATGTGTCGGCGACGCCGGCGAGGTGCTCGTTCAGCCAGCACCCCTCGCCCGCGACGGTCCTGCGCCTGCTGCGCGACCACGACGAGGAGATCGCCGCGGCGGCGCTCGTAAGCGACGGCGGCGACCGATGACCACCAGCGCCCGCACGGAAGGCGTGGGACGCACTCAACCCGCGCCAGCAGACCTATCTGTCGGTGATCTACGACGCCGAGGCTGACATCGCCGACCGCCGCGAACGCAGGCAACGGACACCGACCTCGGTGTGCGGAGGAGGGCGGTCGGCTGTGCAGACGACTCCAGGCACTGACAGCGGCTGCGGTTACGTTGTGTCAGCCGACACCCGGATACACCTGGGCCTCAACCGGCGATGCGGGTGTGCAGCTGACGAACCCACCATTTCCGCTCGGATTGATAGCGGACCTCAGGGCCTTACGGAATTGTCCGCACATTGCATTCGAACGATCAAGACGCTATTTGTCCATCCTTGGATTTCCCGATTCGCCTTGATGTTCGGAGCAATCGGTTACGATAACAGGAGTAATTGTTTACTTATGATCGAACGGCTGCTGACGCGCTTCGGTCATATCATCGGAGGTAGTTGTGCGAAAATCATCGAACGCCAGCCGAATCATGTTTGCTCCAGCACTGCTGCTCGCCGTCGGGGTGGCTTCTCCGGCTACCGCAGCACCAGTGGACAGCAAGGCCCTGAGATCCGTGCTGAACAATAAGTGCCTGGATGTTCGTGGTTTGAACAACAGCAACGGCGCCGAGGTGGTCATGTGGGACTGCAACGGCGGCGCGAACCAACAGTGGTACTGGTCCGGAAGAGAAATTCGTACCGTGTTGAACAACAAGTGCCTGGATGTTCGCGGTTTGAACAACAGCAACGGCGCCGAGGTGGTCATGTGGGACTGCAACGGCGGCGCGAACCAACAATGGTACTGGTCCGGAAGAGAAATTCGTACCGTGTTGAACAACAAGTGCCTGGATGTTCGCGGTTTGAACAACAGCAACGGCGCCCAGGTGGTCATGTGGGACTGCAACGGCGGCGCGAACC
This sequence comes from Actinoplanes sp. NPDC049802, assembly GCF_040656595.1. Lineage (NCBI taxonomy): Bacteria > Bacillati > Actinomycetota > Actinomycetes > Micromonosporales > Micromonosporaceae > Actinoplanes > Actinoplanes sp. NPDC049802. The sequence goes on along the minus strand of NZ_JBFAMR010000090.1, from coordinate 21,502 downwards.
AACAGTGGTACTGAATCCCTGCCGTTGGCGCCGCGGTGGGCGTTGCCTGCGGCCGCGCGCTGAGTTCGCGGCGTGAAGTGGGTCGAGAATGGGCACCGCTGCGGCGGCCGGTGGACCGATCCGAGCGAGGCAGGATACGACCGTGGTGCGATCCGTGGCTGGCACGGACAGCAGCCCGCATCCCGCCGGGGAAAGAGGTGAGCGCTCCGGGAACTCCACGTCACCGGCGCTCACCAGGCCACGTTCTGCAACTCTCCACGCGCGGTTCGCGCCGGCCTCCGCTGCCCGGGCCTCTCACCCTCGCTGAGATCCAAACCTTCCTCAGCGGTACGGGCGGACCTGCGTACTACCACTGATGCACGACGACGGCGGCGGGCGAAACATGGCCGGTAACCACTACCGGAGGTGACCGACGATGTACGCCCGCATCCAGACAATCGCGTCCCGGCCCGACAACGCCGATAAACTCGCCCGTGAACTGGTCGAAATCATCTCCGGCCATCCGGGATACGCGGGCCTGGTCCTGCTCGAAAGCGCCCTGCTCACCCTGTGGACCACGCGCCAGGACGCCGAGTTCGCATCGCAGCGGTCGCAGGCCGGGCGCGGGCCGCGGCCGGTGACCCTGCTGACCGACGACAGCTACGAGGTCGAGGAGGACCAGCCGGGCCCGGCGGCGCACCGGCCGGCCACCGACGGTTGGATCGGCTTCTTCGACGGGCCACTCCGCCCCGACCGGCTGGCGGCCATCCGGCGAGCCGGGGCCGAACAGATCGGGCCTGCGCTGCGTGCCGTGCCCGGCCTTGTCCGAACGTTGACCATGTGGGATCCCGGCACGGCGAAGTTCGCCGTCGCCCACCTCACCGACTCGCCCGGCTCACTGCGGGAGGTCGGCGAGACGATCACGTCGACGCGGCCGCTCACGGGCGACGCCCCGGCCGCCGTGTCCGGCCCCGACCGGATCGCGACCGACCGGGTCGTCGCCTACGAGCCCGTTTGAACCGTCGGCGGCCCGCCGGTGTTCACCCCTTCGAAGAGGACGCCCGGAAAAGTTGTCGTATCCCACGGCTACCTTGAGGGTCTATCCGTCGAAAGTGTCGCGCGAAGGAGGAGAGCACCATGACTGCCGTTCTGACCGCCGCCCGTGCGGAGGCGCTGTTCACCACCGCTCTGGCCACCGGAAGCCGGCCGGCCTACGAGGTCGTCGACGAAGCGATCCGCCTCGCGGTCCGCAGCCACGGTGGCGTCCGTGGGTGCGCCGCCGACGTGGCCGCCGAGTACGGCGATCACCCCGAGGTGGCCGTCCCGCGCATGCGGTGGGCACTCAGCGTGGTCGAGGTTCTGTACCCGGCCCGCCGGGACCGGCCTGAGCGCCCACATCATCGCTGGGCCCTCGTCGCCTGAGGAGTCCGGGCCGGGCACCGGCCTCCGGCGCGGTAGGCCTGGCCCCGGCCGTCTGCCGCCCACATGGCGCGGCCGCCGGTCCAGCAACCGCGCCAGCACGACACACGGACGGACCGGTCACCACCGAAACAGGTCGCCGAGCAGGACAGCCCGGACACCGGCTGGTCGTGGGCGCTGCCTCAGCACCGTCAAACAGCACCCAGCGCCGGCGCAGCGCCCCCGAACAACCCCGGCTGGTCGGGGGCGCTGCCTCGAACGCTCCGAGACGGCACTCACGGGCCAGCCAGTACCGCTCGGCTGGCGCTGAGCGCCGTCTCAACGGTGCTGTGACAGCACCCACGACCAGCCGAACAGGATCGGCCAAGATCCGGACAGTCCCGAACCCCACCAGCCGACAGCATCGGGTCCGCGGGTGGGTGAGGTCGGGAGCCCGTACCAGAACACGGTTTTGGGTTCAGGTGGACCGGCGGCGCAGGTGGACGGGGAGGGCGACCAACGACGTCGCCATGCCGGCGGCCGCGATGGCGGCGGCGGGTGACGTCAGTTCGGCGACGGCGCCGAAAACCAGTGGGCCTACCCCCTGCAGGGCCATCAATCCGGTGGAGAGCAGGGCGAACAGTTGGCCGAGCCGGTCGGCGGGGGCCGCCTCCAGGAATTCGCGCTGAAGGCCGAGGCCGTAGGCGAAACCTGTTCCGGCGAGCACCAGCACGGCCGTGGCCACGGGAAGCGGCAGCGGCGCCGGCAGGGTGATCAGAGGAGCGCCGAGCAGGACGACCAGCGGGGCGGAGAGGCGTTCACGGACGCTCGGGCGCAGCAGCCGGCCGACGGCGAAGTTGCCGATCAGCATGCCGACCGCTGGGGCCGCCATCAGGATCGCGCCGGCGCCGGGAGCGAAGCCGCGGCGGGCCGCATAGGCGACGAGCAGCGCTTCGGAGCCGGCGACGAACGCGGACGGCAGCCATTGGGCGAGCAGCAGGCGCCGGATCGTGCGGTCGGCGAGCAACGACACCGCGCCGGTCCAGCTGTCGCGAACCGCTCCCCCGTGCTTCGGGCCGGCACTGCCCCGGCCGCCCGGCAGACGGAGGCGGACGACGACAGCGGCGAACAGATGGCACGCCGCCGCGACGAGCAGAGCCGGGCGGGCGCCGAGCGTCGCTACCGCGACACCACCGCCGACCAGGCCGAGAAGCTGCGCGGCGGACGACGACATGCTCGTCAGAGACCGACCCAGGACGTACGCGTCGCCGGTGAGACGTTCGGCGATCACCTTCGACGCGGCGCCGGAGAAGACCGGGGTGAAGCAGGCGACCGCGGCCACGAGCAGCAGGTTGACCACGACCGGCAGGTCGGCCAGTCCCAGCGTCGCGGCCAGCGCCGCTTCCACGGCGTAGCCGGCGACGATCAGCGGACGGGCCGGAAGCCGGTCGGTGAGCGAGCCGAGCAGCAGGCCACCGGCGAACTGCGGCAGGAACCCGGCGCCGAAGGCCAAGGCGCTGAGCAGCGGCGAGCCGGTGCTCGTGTAGACCAGCACCGACAGCGCGAAGATCTGCAACGAGTTCGCGCTGATCGCGAGGATGCGGGCGACGAACAGCGTGCGGAACGTGGGTTCCGCGAAGACCTCACGGTAGGTGGCCGGGCGGTCGGCGACGGTCATGCGATCTCTCCCGTGGATACTCCGGCCGTCAGGACTCCGGTCGGCAACTCGCGAACCAGACAGCAGGGCCGCGATGACCAAGCCGCTGACCTGAGCCGGACGACGGCGATCGTGCATCCCGTCCGGTCGGTTCGGTCGTTTGCCTACGGAATCGTTCACGGCCGGTCGGTGACGCCTTGAGCCTCCTGTCCCGGCGCCGTGACGGGCCAATGTTTCGCTTGGCGACGTAAGGTCGTGGGGTGTTGCGGTTCGTCGTCGGCGCCGAGGACCTGTTGCGGACCCGGTTCGCGCTGTCGCCGGTGTTCGAGCTGCTGAATTTGATCCGGGCGGTGTCCGGTCCACACGGGCGGGGTGTCCCGGCCTCCTGGCTGGCCCGTCTGCGCCCGCGGTTCGAGCCGTTGCGTGCCGATCCGGTGCTGGACGCGATTCACGCGCTGCACCTGGCGACGTCGGGGGCGACATTCATCTGTCCCCCGCCGCGGCGGATCGGCCAGACCATCGAGGACGACCTGGCGGCGCTGCGAGCCGCACCCGCTCCGCTCGTGCGGGAGGAGATCGACTACTACCTGGCGCGTTCGCCGTCATCGGCGGCTGCCCGTGAGGTGCTGGCCGCGCCGGACGTCCTCGACAGGCTGGCGGACTTCCTCGCCGCCGCCTGGTCCATTCTCCTCGCTGACGATTGGCCCCGCCTGCGGCTCCTGTGCGAACGAGACGTGGTGCACCGGTCCGGAGAACTGAGCCGAGCCGGCTGGGAGGCGGCATTGTCCGGACTGCATCCGAAGGTGCGCTGGCTGGACGGCGGGATCGACCTGGTCGGCCGCGGCGGGCGCGCCGCCGTCCTGGGCGGGGCAGGGCTGCTGCTGATCCCGTCGGTGTTCATCTGGCCGGAGATCGCGGTCTTCGCCGACGAGCCGTGGCCGAAAGCGATCGTGTATCCCGCGCGCGGTGTGGCGACCCTCCTGGAACAGGGCCCGCCCGAGGCGCCGGAACATCTGGCCGCGCTGATCGGCCGCTCCCGCGCACTGATCCTGGTCATGCTGGCGGATCCCGCGAGCACGAGTCAGCTGGCCCGTGCCCTGGGAATGGCCGTGGGAACGGTGGGCGATCATCTCGGGGTCCTCCTGCGTGCCGGGGCGGTGGAGCGAGCTCGAACGGGCCGATCGGTCCTCTACCGCCGAACCCCCTTGGGCGATCAACTCGCAGGCTGACCACGTTGCCGATGGAGCTTGACAGCCGGACGGTAGAAGCGGTCGATGCTCCGCCGAATCGCTCTGGAGGGGCCATCGTTCGTACCTCTTGAGGGGTACAGGGGATGCCCCCGGTGAAGGATCCGCCGGGCGGTTACGCGGCCGTACGCTGGTTGGGTGACAGCGAGGCGGTGGTTGATCGACAGCATGGTGGCGACGTCCGCCGCCGTGTTCACTCTGGTGATGCTCCAGCAGGGCGGTCTCGGCTCTCAGGACGGCATCACCCGGCCACTGGATCCGCTCGGTGTCGTGCTCGCCCTTGTGTCGACCGTGCCTCTGATCTTCACCCGCCGGGCCCCGGGCACGGTCTTCGCGATCACGGCGCTCGCGTCGATGTGCCTGATAGCGATCAACTACCCGCTGGACGTTCCGCCCGGCGCGCTGATCGCCACCTATGCGCTCGCCGAGAAGTACGGCGGAGCGTCCCGGAGGAGAAGGTATGCCGCCTGCACCGCGGTCATGCTGTATCCGCCGGTGGCGATCTCGCTGACCGCGGTCAACGACCAGGTGCGGTCCATGCTGTCGATCGCTCCCGGATTCGCCGCATGGATCACCATGTTCCTGCTGGTGTGGGTGGCCGGTGACCGCAATCGGCTGCGACAGGAGCGGATCGCCGAGCTGGAGGAACATGCGCGGCTGCGCGAGCTGGACATCGCGGCGCAGCGACGGCTCGCTGCCGCCCAGGAGCGGACCCGGATCGCCCGGGAGCTGCACGACTCGGCCGGTCACGCCATCAACGTGATCCTGGTGCAGGCCGGTGCCGCACGGCTGCTGCACGAGCGCGACCCACAACGGTCCCGGCAGGCCATCGAGACCATCGAAGAAGTCGCGCAGAGCACCATCGCCGACATCGACCGGCTGGTCCGGGCGTTGCGGGAGGAGGCCGGCCCGGCCGATCCCGCACCGGCTGACACGGCGGCCCTGGAGCAACTGGTGGACCGTCACCGGGCCAGCGGGTTGCGAGTGTCGACGACCTTCGATGGAGCGCCGCGAGGGCTGCCCAGCGGGGTGGCCTGGGCCGCCTACCGGATCCTTCAGGAGGCTCTGACCAATGCCGCTCGGCACGGGTCCGGGACTGCCGATGTTCGGATGGCCTACGGGAACTCGGAGGTGGAGATCGAGGTCAGCAACCCGGTCGGATCGGTCCCACAGCGAGGCGGCGGGATGGGCATCGTCGGCATGCGGGAGCGGGTGGCGCTGCTCGACGGGACCTTGGAGGCGGACACCGCCGGGCCGGAACTGTTCCGGCTGCGCGCCAGGCTGCCGATAGCCGCGACCGAGGCCGCCATGTGAAGCGCGCACGCCACATAACCAACGCCTCCGAGCCGCAGACAGGGAGGGCAGACGCGGTGCTTCGGGTGCTCATCGTCGATGACGACGACTTGATGCGGGCGGGGCTGCGGGCCGTCCTCTCCAGTGACGATCGGATCACGGTGGTGGGTGAGGCCGCTGACGGGCGGCAAGCGGTGGCGCTTGCCCGGGCGCTTGCACCCGACGTGGTGCTGATGGATGTGCGGATGCCGCAGCAGGATGGGATCGCGGCCACCCGGGATCTGAGTGCGGTCGCGCCCGATGTCCGGGTCCTGATACTGACCACGTTCGAGGACGATGACTATGTGTTCGGGGCGCTCAACGCGGGCGCGTCCGGGTTCCTGCTGAAGCGAACACGGCCGGAACAGTTGATCGAGGCCATTCACACGGTCGCGGCCGGGGAGTCGCTGTTGTCGCCGTCGATCACGCGGACGGTGATCGACCGGATGACGACGGCCGTGCCACCGGATCCGGAGAGCACGCGGCGGCTGCAGGCCCTGACCGCCCGGGAGCGCGATGTTCTGACGCTGGTGGCGCGGGGCCTGTCGAATGCGGAGATCGCGACGGAGTTGTTCGTCGAGGAGTCCACCGTGAAGACCCACATGAAGCGGATCCTTCCCAAGCTCGAACTCCGCGACCGGGTGCAGGCGGTGATCCTCGCCTACGAGACCGGTATGGTCCGTCCCGGAGAGAACGCTCGATGAGGTGGGATCACACTGCGGCTGCTGACGTTGAACGCGCTGTTCAAAGGGGATGTTCGGGCGAGGCTCCGAGTGCTCGGCGAAATCCTCGCCGAATCCGGGTATGACGTCGTCTGTCTGCAAGAGGTCATGTACCGGCATCTGGTTCCGGAGTTTCCACATCGGGTAGCTGCCGGGGCGGCCCTGCTCAAGGGTGGTCTGGTCGTGCTCTCCCGCTGGCCGGTGACGCGGTGGCGGTTCGTTCGGTTCCCGTTGACGCCGCCGGCCCGGCCGGAATATCTGATGCGCAAAGGGGCGCTTGTCGTGACCGTCGACACCGGTGACGGCGACTTGGTGGTGGTCAACACGCATCTGTCGGCGAACCGGGATGACGACTGGTCGGCGGAAAATCGGTACACGCGCATCGCACGAGCGGAACTCGGCGTGCTGAGGCGGCAGGTGGCCGCGCTCGATCCGGCGGTGCCGGTGGTGGTGACCGGTGATCTCAACGTGCCGCGTGACTCGGTCGTTCTCCGCGACTTCCTGGCCGAGACCGGGCTGCGGGATGTGCTGGCCGGAGACACCCGGCCGACGTATCGGCCGACTCCGGGATGGCCCTCTCCGCCCGCCTTCGACCATGTTCTGGTGCGGCCGCCGATGGACGGGGCCGCCCGGCTGGTCTTTCAGGATCAGATCGCCCTTCCCGACGGGCGCAGCGCCTACCTCTCCGATCACTACGGAGTGGAGGCCGACCTCGTCCTGCGTCCGGCCGCGTAGATCGCTTTCCGTGAATAGCCAAGGGTCAGCGCCGTGAATAGCCAGGAGTCAGCGCTGACATGGCCGGACGGTCCGCCGGCGCGAGCGGTGAGCGGGGCGGCTACGGGCTGGGGTGGGGCAGTGTGGCGGCGCCGGAGAGCCACGAGCGGATCAGGGTGTCGTGCTCGTTGAGAGCCGGAGGTGGTGTCGGCGTTTTCGGGCGCGCGTAGGCGTACCGGATGGGGTGGCGGATCTGCTGGGTTTCTCCGACCTTGGTCAGGGGATCCAGGCCCAGGGAGCGGGCATGATCGATCGCCTGTCCGATGTCGCGGACCACCCCGGCGGCGATGCCGGCAGCGGTCAGGCGTCGTTCCCATTCGGCGGCGGGGGCTGCGGCCAGGGCTTCCTCCAGCGCCGCGACCAGGGGCTCGCGATGGGCCACCCGGGACGGGTTGTCGGCGAAACGGGGATCCTCGGCCAGCGACGGCGCACCGACGGCCGCGCACAGGCGGGTGAACTGGCGGTCGTTTCCGCAGGCCACGGCGATCGGGCCGTCGGCGCAGCGGAGGGTCTCGTAGGGGGCGATCGACGGATGCCGGTTGCCCATCCGGGTGGGCGCGGCCCCGGTGGCCAGGTAGCCGGACGCCTGATTGACCAGGCCGCCGAGCAGGCTGGACAGCAGATCCACCTGGACGTGCTCGCCCTGGCCGGTGACGGTCCGGCGGTGGAGGGCGGCGAGGATGCCGATGGTTGCGTCCTTGGCGGTGAGCACGTCGACGAGGGCTACGCCGACTTTCAGCGGGTCGCCGTCGGCTTGCCCGGTGATGCTCATCAGACCGCCGACCGCCTGCACGAGGAAGTCGTATCCGGGCAGGTCGGCGGGCCCGAATCCGGTGATGGAGCAGTAGATGACACTGGGGTTGACGGCGGCGACCGACTCGTGGTCCAGACCGAAGGCGGCCAGGCGCAGGTTCTGGACGACCACGTCGGCGCGGGCGGCCAGGGACAGGGCGGTCTCCCGGTCGGCGGGGTCGGTGAAGTCGAGGGCGATGCTGTATTTGCCGCGGTTCAGGCCTTCGAAATAGGAGGAGGAGGCGGCGCCCCACGGTGGGCCCCAGGTGCGGGTGTCGTCGCCCGTTCCGGGGCGTTCCACCTTCACCACGACGGCGCCCAGGTCGGCGAGGGTCATGGTGGCCAGCGGGCCGGCCAGCACCCGGCTGAAGTCGGCCACCACCAGGCCGGACAGCGGCGCCGGCCCGGTTCCGGAGAGACTCATGGTGCGACGGTATTGGATCAGCCGGCCGTGCGGAACGCGGCGCCTGCGGCGAGCCGCGTCCGGAGCGGGCGGACATCACTGTCCGGTGTGGTGAAACCGCGGTGATACCGCCGTGATCCGGGTTGGGCGCACCGTCACCGCCATGACTGACATCCCGGCGATCGCGGTGACCGGCCTGCGCCGGTCGTACGGCGATCAGATGGCGCTCGACGCCATCGACCTGGAGGTGCCCGAAGGGTCCGTGTTCTCGCTGCTCGGCCCGAACGGCGCCGGTAAGACCACCATGGTGCGGATCCTGTCCACCCTGATCCGCGCGGACGCGGGCGAGGTCCGCGTGTGCGGGCACGACGTGGCCCGCGAACCCGGCCGGGTGCGGGCCGTGATCGGCGTGACCGGCCAGTTCTCGGCGCTCGACGACTATCTCACCGGCGAGGAGAATCTGCTGCTCATGGCCGATCTGAACCATCTGGGCCGGGCCGAGGGGCGGCGGCGTACGGCGGACCTGCTGGACCGGTTCGGATTGACCGGGGCGGCGCGGAGGCCCGCGGTGGCGTACTCGGGCGGTATGCGGCGCCGCCTCGACCTGGCGATGGGACTGATGGGCGAGCCTCGGGTGATCTTCCTGGACGAGCCGACCACCGGTCTGGATCCGCGCAGCCGCCGGGACATGTGGCAGATCGTCCGGGAGCTGGCAGGGCAGGGGGTGACGGTCTTTCTCACCACCCAGTACCTGGAGGAGGCGGATCAGCTCGCCGGCCGGATCGCGCTGCTCGACCGCGGGCGGCTGGTCGCCGAGGGCACCCCGGACGAACTCAAGCGGCGAGTGCCGGGCGGCCACGTGGAGTTGCGGTTCGCCGACGACCGGGCGATGGCGGCGGCCGCCGCGGCGCTCGGGCTGCCCGGCGGGGAGGACCTGCTGCTGCGGGTGCCCGGTGACGGCGGGGTTCGCTCGCTGCGGGAGTTGCTGGCCCGCCTGGACACGGCCGCGGTCGAGGTGGAGGGGCTGACCGTGCACACCCCCGACCTGGACGACGTGTTCTTCGCGATGACGGGAGCGAAGCCATGAGGAACGATTCCGCCACCATGTTGCGCCGCCAGTTCCGGCACATGTCCCGGGACCTGTCGACGACGTTGCTGCTGCTGGCCGTACCGATCGTCTTCCTGTTGTTGTTCGTCTACGTCCTCGGTGGGACGCTCGGCGACGGGCTGGGCGGCCAGGGCGGCCGGGAGGCGTACGTCAACTACGTCACGCCCGGCATCCTGCTGATCACCGTGGCCAGCGCCGTGCAGGGCACCTCGATCGCGGTGGCGGTCGACATGACGAGCGGCATCATGGACCGGTTCCGGACCATGGCGATCTCCCGGACCTCGGTGTTGACCGGTCATGTGCTGGGCAGCGTGCTGCAGATCCTGTGCCAGCTCGCGATCGTCCTCGGTGTGGCCGTGCTGGTGGGTTTCCGGCCGGGCGCGACCGTGCCGGAGTGGCTGGCCACCGCGGGGCTGTTGACCGCCACGGCGTTCGCGCTGGTGTGGCTGGCGGTCGGGATGGGGCTGGCGGCGAGGTCGGTGGCCGCGGCGAGCAATCTGCCGATGCCGTTGACGTTGCTGCCGTTCTTCGGCAGCGGGTTCGTGCCGACCGAGTCGATGCCGGCCGGGTTGCGCTGGTTCGCCGAGCACCAGCCGTTCACGCCGATCATGGAGACGATGCGCGGGCTGCTGCTCGGCACGCCGATCGGCGACAGCGGCGCGGTCGCGCTCGGCTGGTGCGGGGCGATCGGCGTGGCCGGGTACGTGTGGGCGAAACGCAACTACAACCGCGACCGCAGCGCCTGAGCCGCCACCGCGCGCAGCCCGTCGCCGGCCAGGTGGGCGTAGGAGGAGACGGCCTGCTCGTACGCCCGCCGGTCGGCCCGGCACGCGTCGGCCCGCGCCGTCGCCGCCGACATGGTCGGCTGGAAGTTGCGGAGCACCCGGAACCGTTCGGCCAGCGCGATCATGCGGGCCGCGGCGGTGGCCCGGTCCGGGCGGGTGAGGTCGGCCGTGGCGACGGCGAGCAGCATCGTGCCACAGATCGTCTGCTCGATCAGGTACGGCGGCGGGTGCTCCAGCGGGTGGGTGAGCAGGTCCAGGAGCCGGCCGGGAAGTGCCGCGACGAGGTCGGCGACCGGGTCGAGCCGTCCGTGCCGGGCGTGCGCGACGACCGTCACCGACCGGGCTTCCACCACCCACGGGTCGATCACGCCGTACGCCTGGCCGGCGTCGCGCAGTTGGTCGGCGACCCGCCGCCACAGCCGCAGCCCTTCGTCCACGTCGCCGCGGGCGAACGCCAGTTCGGCGCGGACGCCGAGGTCGTAGCCGATCGAGTGGGACTCCAGTTCCTCGGCGTAGGCGACGGCGGTGGCCTCCTCGAGCCGGCGTTCGGCCTCGTCGGCGTCGCCGAGCTGAAGGTTGGCGAGCACCAGCCAGGTACGCGCGCCGGCCACCGTGGACTGCGCGCCGAGGCGTTCCAGTGCGGGCAGCGCGGCGAGCAGGTGGTCGCGGGCCCGGGCGCCCTGTTCCAGATGCAGGCAGAGCTCGGCGACCCGGCAGTGGCCGGCCGACCGCTGCCACGGCAGGTTCAGCCCGGTGGACTCGTCGAGCGCCCGCCGGGCGGTCTTGAGGGCGCCGTCGAGGTCGCCGGCGGCCTCCCGGTGGTAGCTGATCAGGGTGTTCGCGACACTGGAGAGCAGCGGTTCCGGGCTTTCGCACAGCCGGTGCAGCTGGGCCGGGTCGCGGACCGCCGCGATCACCCGGTCGACCGCGGCGGGCAGGGTGTCCGGGGCGGCCGGGCCGAGGCGGCGCAGCGCGACGGCGGCGCGCACCGGCCGGGGGCCTTCGGTGCCGAAGGTGGTGGCCAAAGCAAGGACCAGGGCGGTACGGGTGACTTCGACGTGCTCCGGGTCCGGCCGGTAGTGCGAGAGCGGCCAGGAGGTCTGCCGGGTGAGCTGGGTGAGCCGGGGATAGTCGGAGTCGAGCATCCAGCGGCCGCCGAGGATCGCGGCGATCGCGGCGATGGTGGGCCGGTCGTCGCGGTCGACGGCGAGCCGCAGGGCGTGCTGGAGGTTCTCCTGCTCGGCCTTGGCGGCGACGGCGGAGGCGTACGGGTCGGGGCCGAACAGACGCGCGTGGTGGGTGAGCCCGAACTCCCGCGCCCAGCCGAGGAACTCGCCGGTCACGTCGGTGGCACCGGGCTGGGCGGCGCTGAACTCGCGGATCGTCTCCAGCATCCGCAGCCGGGTCCCGGCCGGGGTGTCGGAGACCTTGAGCAGCGAGTGGTCGACCAGATGTTCGAGGAGCAGGAGCGGGTCGCCGCCGAGCAACCGTTCGGCGGCCTCGACGGTGAACCCGCCGGGGAACACCGACAGTGCCCGCATCGCCGCCCGCCCGGCCGGGTCGAGCAGGTTCCAGCTCCAGTCGACGACGGCGTGCAGGGTGTGGTGGCGGGGTGGGGCGTCGCGGGCGCCGCCGCGCAGCACCGCGAACCGGTCGCCGAGCCGCCCGGCCAGCTCGGTCACCGACATGATCCGGATCCGGGCGGCGGCGAGTTCGACCGCGAGCGGCAGCCCGTCGAGGTGGCGGCACACCTGTTCGACGGCGTCGGCGGGCAGGTCGGCGCCGGGCCGCTGGGCGCGGGCCCGCTGTTCGAACAGGGCGACGCCGTCCGGCAGGCTGAGCTCCGGCAGCCGGTAGACCGCCTCCGACGACAGTCCGAGCGGGGTGCGGCCGGTGGTGAGCACCCGGACGTCGGCGGTCGACGCCACCAGGTCGCTGACCACGCCGGCGACGTCGGCGGCCACGTGCTCGCAGTTGTCCAGCACCAGCAGCTGGGCGCCGGCCGCTGCCGCCACCTCGCCCGCGACCTCACCGGGACCGACGGCGGCGAGCGGAACCACGGTGACGGTGGGCAGTTCGGCGCGGCGGGCCACCGCGTTCGCGAGGCGGGTCTTGCCGAGCCCACCCGGCCCGACGATCGAGACGACCCGGGAGGTACGCAGCAGCGCCTCCACTGCGGCGATGTCCTTCTCCCGTCCGAGCAGCGGGTTCGGCTCGTGAGCGACACCGTGCCGAACCCGGGGTGTCAGACCTTGCAGCAGTCGCCGGTGCTCCGCCTGGACCGCCGGTCCCGGGTCGGTGCCGAGGTCGTCGCGCAGCCGCCGACGGTAGTTGTCGAAGCGGGTCAGGGCGGTCGCCGGCCCGGCCGTGGCGGCTTCGCAGCGCAGCAGCTCGACCAGGATCTCCTCGTCGCGGGGCCGTTGCACGGCCAGTTCGGCGAGCGGTTCGGCGGCTTCGGCGTACCGGTCGAGCCGGGCCAGGGCGAGCGCACGGGCGCGGGCCAGCGCCCGGTGCGCGGTGCGCCGTTCGGCACGCAGCGCGGCCAGCCTGCTGTCGTCCTCGGCGGTGCCCGGGACGTGGCCGTGCCACAGCGCCAGCCCGGCGGCGGCGTGCGCGAGCGCGGCGGCATGATCGCCGGCTCGCGCGCATCGCGCCGCGGCGGCGGCGCGGATCAGCACCGCGGAGCTGTCCACCTGATCGTCGGTCAGGGTCAGGCGATAACCCGTCGGGGTACGCGCGACGACGTCTCCCAGCCGCGTACGCGCCCGGGAGACGAGGATCTGGAGGGCTTTCGGCGGGTTCTCCGGCCGCGCGTCGGGCCACAGCGCCTCGATCAGCCGTCCGGTGCCGCACCCGGTCCGCAGATCGCCGGCGAGCAGCGCGAGAAGGTCCCGCAGCCGGACGCCGGCGATCTCCCGGTCCCGGTACGCCACCCGGGTCAACAGGACGAGGTCGGGTGTCACCGGCTCAGCGTATCGCCGGTCCCCGATGTCCCGGTCAGACGGCGGTGAGCCGCCAGAGGTTGTCCGCGGTGCCGTTGTCGGAGTCCTGCACCACCTGGCTGCCCTGCGCGGTGGCGTTGTTCAGGACGGCGAGCAGTTTGCCGCTGTGCACGTTGCGGATCTTGTAGGTGCCGTTGCCCTGGTCGACGAGCGTCCACCGGTGGTCGGCGGTGCCGTTGTCGGCCCATTGCAGGACGATCGCGTTGTCGGCGGTGGACATGTTCTGCACGCCGAGGACCTTGCCGCTGTTGAGGTTGCGGAAGCGGACGGCGGTGCCGTCGGTGATCCGGGTCCAGCGGTGGTCGGCAGTGCCGGTGTCGCCCCAGATGAGGGCGAGCCCTCCGTCTGCGGTGGACATGTCCTTGATGCCGAGGACCATGCCGCTGGCGACGTTGACCAGCTTGTAGGTCTGCGCCGTCGACCAGTAGACGGTGTAGTTGACGCCGTGCGCGTCGTGGAACGGCACCAGGTTGACGGTGGCCCCGTCGGCGGTGGCGGTGGTGCGGGTGACCGAGGCGACGTTCAGCGACGGCGGCGCGGTCAGGGCGGTGTTGCCGTAGTTGCCGGCCAGCACCATCGGGCCGTAGGTGATCGCCTGCACGGCCGGGTTGTCGGGGGTGGGCCGCAGCACGATCCGCATCGGCAGCTTGACCGTGACGGTGTCGCCGGCCGCCCAGGTGCGGGTGATCGTGGCGTAGCTGCCCGGGGTGGCGGCGACCGGCTGGGCCGTGCCGTTGACGCTGATGGTGGCGCCGGAGGTCCACGACGGGATGCGCACCCGGATGCCCCACGACCCGCTCATGGTCCCGGCCAGCTTCAGCGTGACCACATCCGAGGAGGGGAAGTCGGTGGTCTGGGTGACGGTGATGCCGCGCTGCGTCCAGTTGAGCGTCGACGGCACGAACAGGTTGACCGTCAGGGTCGTACCGCTGCGGTGGTAGATCGCCTCCATGAGCCGGGTGTTGACCTCGACGCCGGTGCCCTGGCAGCACCAGAACGTGCCGTAGTCGGTGGACCAGGTGCCGCCGCCCCAGGCCGGCCCGACACCGCGGCGGCCGCCAGCGCGCAGCGGCGTGAAGTAGGTGACGTGCCCGTGGCTGTCGGCGGGGTTCTGGGCACCGATCACGTGGTTGAGCAGTGCCTGCTCGTAGAAGTCGAAGTAGGCGGCCCGGTTCGGGTCGATCAGCCACAGTTCCTGCGTGAGCCGCAGCATGTTGACGGTGTTGCAGTGCTCGCACGTGTCGTTGGTCAGGTAGGCGGCGATCGCGTTGGCCGGGCGGAAGTGTTCGGCCTGGCTGTTGCCGCCGATCGCGTAGGTGTGCGCGCCGACCGTGATGTTCCAGGCGTTGGTGGCGATGTCGCGGTAGCGGGTGGTGCCGGTGGCCTTGAACTCGCGGGCCGCGCCGATCCACTTCGGCACCTGCGTGTTGGCGTGCAGCCCGTTGAGCGCGTCGGTGCCGGCGGCGAGCGGGTTGAAGACGGCCGCGTGGTCGAAGCGCTGGGCCACGGTCAGCCAGCGGGCGTCACCGGTCTGCTGGTAGAGGTCGGTGAGCACGGCGTTCATGCCGCCGAACTCGGTGCCGAGCATGGCCTGCATCTGCGCACCGGTGAGCGCGGCGGTGCGGGTGTCCACCCAGGCGGCGAGGTTGAGCAGGACGGTGCGGGCCTGGGTGTTACCGATCAGCCGCCACACGTCGAGCAGGCCGGCCATGGTCTTGTGGATGCAGTAATAGGGGACGTTGCCGTTGGTGAGCGTGCGGTTGTGGACCGCGGTGATGTCGGCCTCCGGGAAGCCGGACAGATAGCCGCTCGCCGCCTGGCATTTCGCGAGCTCGGCGACCATGTAGTCGGCCTTGTCCCGGCAGACGGTGTCGCCGAGCACGGCCCACGCCTGCGCCCATGCGGTCAGGAAGTGTCCCTGTACGTGGCTGCGGAACGGGAAGGTGGGCGCGTCCCAGCCGCCGTTGGCCGCGGCGCCGCCGGTGGACAGCCCGTGGTTGGCGCGGAAGACGTAGAGCAGCCGGTTGACGTCGACGAATCGCAGATAGTTGAGGGTGCGGGTCTGGTTGTCCATGAACCGCCCGGCGGCCAGTCTGACCTGGCCGAAGTCGAACGGATAGGCGGCGACGCCCTGGTCGGCGCGGACCGGCGGGACGAGAGCGGCGGCGGCGGGAGCGGCGCGCAGCAGGGCGGGCGCGGCAGCCGAGGCGATGGCGACACCGAGGACGCGGCGGCGGGAGACGGGGAGCGGGGACATGTGCTCTGACCTCCGGGTAGGTCGCGGATTCTTGTGATCGCTAACAGCAATGCAGCGGTGGATACCGAACAGTCAGCGAGGGGATGGTGTTATCGCTCACATAGATACGGGTGAAGATTGAAACATCGCTGTAACTGTGCTGTCAACGGCGCGCTGAGCTGGTGGAAGGCACGACAGAAGGGGCCCGGAGACGGTTGGGCGCCCGGGGCTGCGCAAGGCCCGGATCGGGGCGGGTCATATCCTGGCCCGCGCCGGACCTCGCACGTCGCACTGGAGCACGAGCATGAGTCACGCCAGACGGGCACGCGCCGAACAGGTGGAGACGACCCGGGCGCGCATCCTGGAGGCGGCCGAGCGGCTTTTCGCCGAACACGGTGTCTTCGCGGTGTCCAGCCGGCAGATCAGCGAGGCGGCCGGGCAGGGCAACAACGCGGCCGTCGGCTACCACTTCGGTGGCAAGACCGAACTGGTCCGGGCGATCGTCCGGCGGCACGCCCGGCAGACCGAGGAGATCCGGGAACGGCTGCTGGACCGGCACGGCGGCAGCGACGCCCTGCGGGACTGGGTGACCTGCGTGGTCCGGCCGTTCACCGACCATCTCGCCACGCTCGGCAATCCGAGCTGGTACGCCCGGTTCGCCGCCCAGCTGATGACCGAGCCGAACCTGCGGCGATTGGCGGCCGTCGAGGTGGGCGCCGCGCCGACGCTGCACGCCGTCCTGGACGGTCTGCACCGGCGGCTGCCGCACCTGACGCCCGCGGTGCGGCAGGAGCGCGACGACATGGCGCACACCCTGATCACACATTTCTGCGCGCGCCGGGAACGGACCATGCCGCCGGGCGCCGATTCACGCTCGGTGTGGGCGGCGACCACGACGAGTCTCGTCGACGCCCTCGAGGGGCTCTACGGCGCACCGTGCCAGAGCATTGAGGACCGTATTTGACGCGACAGGCGGCCCCGCTTCACCGTCCACATCAGTCAGTTGCTTTAAATTGATCGCCTGGCTGTGCACCGGAAGCTCCCCGCGAAAGGTCCCACGCATGTCCCCCTCCGGCACCCCCGCTACACCCCACCGGTTCACCCCCGAGGAACTCACCGCTCTGCGCGCCAGATACCGCGCCGAGCGGGACCGCCGCATCCGACCGGACGGGGCCACCCAGTACCAGCGGGCGGCCGGCGAGTTCGGCTACTACGCGAAGGACCCGTACACCCCGTTCGTGGAGCGGGAGGCGAAGACCGACCGGGTCGAGGCCGTGGTGATCGGCGGCGGGTTCGGCGGCCTGCTCACCGGCGCGCGGCTGCGCCAGGCGGGCGTGCAGCAGATCCGGATGGTCGACGAAGGCGGCGACTTCGGCGGCACCTGGTATTGGAACCGCTACCCGGGCATCCACTGCGACATCGAAGCGACCGTCTACATGCCGTTGCTGGAGGAGGTCGGTTACGTCCCGAAGTGGCGGTACGCCCCGGGCGAGGAGATCCGCCGGCACTGCGTCGCCATCGCCCAGCGGTTCGACCTGTACGACGACACCATGTTCCACACCCGGGTCACCTCACTGACCTGGGACGACGCCGCCAACGAGTGGCAGGTGACCACGGACCGGGGCGACGACTTCCGGAGCCGTTACGTGGTGATCTCGTCGGGCACCCTGACCCAGCCGAAACTGCCCGGCATCCCCGGTGTCCAGGAGTACCGGGGGCACACGTTCCACACCAGCCGGTGGGACTACGAGTACACCGGCGGCGACCAGACCGGCGGGCTCGCGAAACTGGCCGACAAGCGGGTGGCGATCATCGGCACCGGCGCGACCGGCATCCAGGCCATCCCGCACCTGGCCGAGTCGGCCCAGCACCTGTACGTCTTCCAGCGCACCCCGTCGACGGTCGACGTCCGCGGCAACCGGCCGACCGACCCGCAGTGGGCGGCCTCGCTCAAGCCGGGCTGGCAGCAGGAGCGGATGGACAACTTCCTGACGATCGTGACCGGCGGCCATGCCGACCAGGATCTGATCGGCGACCGCTGGACCGCCACCGCGAAGCTTCAGCGGCAGATGCTGACCGGCACGCTGGACCCGACGATCTCGGCCGAGGAGCGCGAGTACCTCGACGAGATCGCCGACTTCCGGACGATGGAGGAGATCCGCGCCCGGGTGGACGAGGTGGTCGAGGACCCGGCCGTCGCCGACATCCTCAAGCCCTGGTACCGGTACATGTGCAAGCGGCCCACGTTCAGCGACTTCTACCTGCAGACGTTCAACCGGCCCAACGTCACCCTCGTCGACACCGCCGACCACGGCGGCATCACCCGGATGACCGAGACCGGCGTCGTGGTCGGCGATCAGGAGTACGAGGTGGACTGCGTCGTCTTCGCCACCGGCTTCGAGGTCGGCGTCTCCGGCGTGGTGTCCGGGACACTGCCGGTCACCGGCCGGGGCGGGATGCCGCTGCTGGGCCACTGGCGCAACGGTCCGCGTACCCTGCACGGCTTCTACAGTCACGGCTTCCCGAACCTGTTCCACCTGGGCGCGATCCAGAACGCCGCGGCCGTCAACTTCGTCCACGTGCTGCAGGAGCAGGCCACCCACATCGGCGCGGTGGTCGCCGAGGCCGGCAAGCGGGGCGCGATCCGGGTGGAACCGACCGCGGAGGCGGAGGAGGGCTGGGTGCGGACGATCTTCGAGACGGCCCCGAACAACTTCGACTTCCAGGCCGAGTGCACGCCCGGCTACTACAACGGCGAGGGCAACCCGCGGCCGGTGAACTTCTCGTTCGGCCCCGGCCCGGTCGTCTTCCACGAGTTGCTGCGCACCTGGCGCGGCGAGGGCATGGACGACGTCCTGGTCACCAACTGAGTCGGCACACCACGTCGAGGAACTGTCCGGGCGGCCGACACCGCCCGGACAGGCCGGGCCGGCAGGCCGCCGTGCGGCTACCTCTGGGCCGCCCGTTCCGCCAGGTACCACTTGAGCAGGAAACCGCCGATCACCGCGACGATCACCACGGTGCCGGCGATGAGCAGGGCGAACAGGCCGTCACCGTGCTTCTCCCGGAGCATCACGGCTCCGTCGATCATGAAGTAGGCGCCGGCGACCAGGCCGGCCAGGGTGAAGACCCAGCTGTTGTTGAGCGGTTTGCGGGCGGCCGGCTCCGGTCCGGTCCCGGCCGGGGCGTCCTGCGGCTGGGGAGAGTCGTCGTCTGTCGAGGTCACGTCTGCAGTATCGGTCATCGGGTCCGGTGGCCAAGTCATCGGGCCCGCGGACCTCGGACCGTCTGGCTCGGCCGGCCGCACCGGCCGCCGCCCTCCGGCAGAGGGCAGCGGGCGAACGGCGCCGGCTCGCCCGCCCGGACCGGCGTCCCAGTGGCCCTGCCGAAGCTGGTCGAGCGGCCCGTCGCCCCGCCCGCCCGGACCTGCGACTCGCCGCGGCCCGGGAGGGACGTGTTCAGGCGACGAAGAACGCGGGGACCGGGTCGGCCAGCTTGCGGTCGTCGAAGTCGAAGGTGATCCGGTCGACGGTCTCCACCACCCCGGGCACCAGGCGTACCAGCCGGGCCGTCAGCACCGCCGACGACCAGCGTTCGGTACGCCCGGTCAGGGTGACGACGCCCCGCCGCACCTCGGCGTCGACCTCGGCGACGTTCTCGGTGAACAGCACCTCGTCGATGGCGGCCCGTACGTCGGCCAGGATCTCGAAGTCGGTGCGCAGGTGCTCCTTGAGCAGGTCGCTGCGGCTCACGATGCCGGTCAGGCGGCCCAGGTCGTCGACGACCGGAAGCTGCTTGACCCGGGCGTCGTCCATCAGCCGGGCGGCCGCGCGGGTGCCGGTCGACCCGAGGACGGTGACCGCGGGCACCGTCATCAGCTCGGCGGCGGTCAGCGCGTCGGCTTTGCGGCGCTGGTCACGGCGGCGGCGCTGGAACCAGCGCGGCCGCGCCGCACCCGCGTACTCGATCTTGAGCAGCAGGTCGGACTCGGACACCACGCCGAGCACACGCCGGTCCTCGTCCACGATCGGGACCGCGTTGACCCGGCGCCCGGCCAGCAGGCCGACCAGGTCCCGGTAGAGCGCACCGGGGGCGGCGAACACCACGTCGGCCGTCATGACGTCGTTGACATGCCAGGCTTTCATCTCGACTCCTCCACTAGCACCTTGCTCAACGGCCGGCGCGGGGTGCGCCCGGCCACCCCGCCGTAGCCGATCCGCAGCACCATCTGCGCCGGCCTGCGAGTGAGTTGTTCGCGGATCTCCGGCACCTCGACCGGCTGGCTGATCGGGGTGGCGGACAGGCCCAGCCAGGTGGCGGTCAGCAGCACCCGTTGCAGTGCCTGGCCGGCGCGCAGCCGGTCGGAGGCGGTGTCGCCGTCGGTCGCCAGCACCAGCACGGTCGGATGCGGCTCGAACGGCGCGGACGGCCGCGGCGGCATCCCGGCGGCGCGGACCGGCATCACACCGAGTACGTCGTCCGGCCCGTACGCCCAGGTCGGCACCCCGTCGTGGCGGGCGGCCCGGCCGGTCCAGCGGCTGATCTCGGCCGCGTAGTCGGCGCGTTCGCGCAGCCGCTGGTCGGCGACGCGGGCCAGGCCGAGGATGGCGTCGCGGGCGGCCGGGTCGGCGACGGTGAGTTCCGCGCCCTCGCTCTCCGCCGCGTCCTGCAGCTTCTCGACGACGCGGTCCGGCACCGCGACCCGCGCGAACGGCCACCGGTTGGTGTGCCGGTACGGGATCGCCGCGGCGAGCGCCTCGGTCGTCGGGTCGGCGGCCAGCGGCCGGCCGGCGGTCACCCGGGCGGCCAGCGCCGGATCCCGCGGGTCGGGCAGGAGGTCACAGTCCACCTCGTAACCGGCCCGCCGGATCGCCAGGCGCAGCGTGAACACCGCGGCGCCGACGCTGATCAACTGCTCACGGCCGTCCGGGTCGGTGACCGGCAGCAGGCGGTGGGGGTCGGCGTACACCTCGACGGCGGGCGGGACCACGCGGAACCGCCAGGGCTGGCTGTTGTGCAGCGACGGCGCGGTGGTGGCCGACCGCACGCAGTCGGTGAGAACTCTCCGTGACGGTGGAGCGAACGGCGTGGTCATCGTGCCTCCTCTCGAAGGTGGGGCGGCCGGCCCGGCCGCGGCCCCTCAACATGACCTCGAACACGGTCCCTCCGGCCAGGGCCACAGGTCCCGGTGCTGTCCCGGCCGGAACGGGACTTAAGGCCCGGGAGGCCCGCAGTTCGGCGACGGATAGTCGAGGCATAGAAACCCATGATTGAGGAGGACACCATGACCGCTACCGGCCGCACCGCGGCCACGTCGCTCGAGCACGCTCCCGCGCCGGGTTCGATGCTCACCCACAACGCGGCCCGTTCCCTGGCCGTGCTGCGGATCTCCCTCGGGTTCGTCTTCCTGTGGGCGTTCCTCGACAAGACCTTCGGCCTCGGCTACGCCACCGCCGCGGAGCGCGCCTGGATCAACGGCGGCTCCCCCACCAAGGGATTCCTCTCCGGTGTCGCGGTCGGCCCGCTGCAGGGCTTCTTCAACGACATCGCCGGCGCCGCCTGGGCCGACTGGCTGTTCATGCTGGGCCTGCTCGGCATCGGCGCCGCCCTGATCCTCGGCATCGGCCTGCGTGTCGCCGCCGGCGCCGCCGCCGTGATGATGCTGCTCATGTGGTTCGCCGACTTCCCGCCCGCGACGACCGACGCGGCCGGCGAGGCGACCCATTCCACGAACCCGTTCATGGACTACCACCTGGTCTACGGGCTCGCCGCCGTCGTCACCGCCCTCACCTACGCCGGCCACACCTGGGGGCTGGGCCGCTGGTGGGCCGGGCTTGCGCTGGTGCGCCGCAACCGCTGGCTGATCTGACCCGGGAAGCCGGCACGGACGGTCCCCACCGTCCGTGCCGGCTCGACGGCGCCTGGCGAGAGAAGCGGCCGTGCGAGGCCGGCGCGGACGCGGTGTCCGTGTGTGGAGTTGGGGCGGGCCCGAGCAACGCCACCACGTCGCCGTGCGCCACGAACACCTCGCCGGTGATCCGCGCCCCGGCCGGGCCGGACAGGTACA
>NZ_JBFAMR010000089.1:0-29120 GCF_040656595.1 Actinoplanes sp. NPDC049802 | reverse complement strand
CCGAGCAGGTCTGGATCAACCGGCCCGACCAGGAAACCCAGCCCCAACCGCAAGCCGCTTAACTCCCGTTGGCCTCAATCCCTTGACACGTTCCGCACTCGTGGTGGGTGTGATGACACCCGTTGCGGGTGTCACGTCTGCGGAACACCGATGCCCGTGATCCGTGTCCCGTGTCCCCGGACGGGGATTCGTTCCTGCGTGCGCTGCCAGCCGGTGACCGTGGCGGTGATGGCGTGTGGCGGCCGGCCGATGCCACACGCTGGAGTCCACGGGACGGCGTCACCGCCGGTGGGCGGAGGGCCGGTGTGCAGGGCGATGTGTGCTCGGAGAACACGACACCCGTGGTGGGTGTGATGACACCCGTTGCGGGTGTCACGTCTGCCGAACACCGATGCCGGTGATCCGCGTCCCGCCTCCCCGGACGGGGATTCGTTCCTGCGTGCGCCGCCAGCCGGTGAACGTGATGGTGATGGCGTGTGACGGCCGGCCGATGCCACACGCTGAAGTTCAAGCGGCAGCGTCAGCGGCGATCGCCGAGGAGTCATCACCGGCCGACCGGGTCGCTTCGCCGGTCTTGCTCAGGGACGAGCGCACCGTTCACGCAATGCCGTCTACATCCGCAACCACCGCAGCGGACGAGTCTTCACCGGTCACCGGTCACCGACGCGGTCGCCGTCGCCGTCGTCGGTCATCGAATCCCTGATCCAGGTCCGGTTTCTGCTACCCGGCACCCGCGTCGTGAGGCTTGGCGAAGCGGGGCCGGACCGGATATGCGCTGGTAGCGAGCCTTCATTGATACGCCGGCAGGGTCAGCCCTGACCCTGCCGGCAAAATCGCTCGCCCTCGCCCCCGCCCGTGCCGGCCAGGTGGGCGCGCACAGCGCACCGATCGTGTGCCCGGACCGCTGTGACACCCGTGAACGACCACGCAGAGCCTTACGTGCGCGCCGGCCGGCACGGGCGGGGCGGGAGGGCACGGAGAACAATTGGCCATCAGCATCAGCGCTGTTTCACGAGCTCCGAGCCGGCGCTGGTGGCCAGCCGGATCATTGCGCGCGTACGGCGTACCGGATCAGGGGGTTGACGGGGGAGTCTCGGCAGCCGGGGCGATCAGTGCGGGGGTGTTGCGGCGGCGGTGACGCCGCAGCAGGTGCACGACCGCCCACGCCGGGACGCCCAGTGCGATGATCCACGGCAGCAGCGCGCCGAGGACGGTGAGCAGCACCCCGAGCGAGGCCGTCAGCGCCTCCCAGCCGCCGGAGAGCCCGGCCAGGAAGCCCGGCGGCTCCTCAGTCGGCTTCTCGGCGACCGCGGCCGGGTCGAGGAGCACCACGGTGATCGTGGAGAGGGAGCTCAGGTCGGCGAGCCGGCGCTTCTTCGCCTCGAGCGAGGCCAGATCAGACTCGCGGGTGGCGACCTCGCGCTCCAGCATGACCAGGTCGTCGAGGTTCTTCGCCTCGGCCAGCAGGCGCTTGCCGCTGTCCACCCGGGCCTTCTGCACGGAGATCCGGGCGTCCAGGTCGACGACCTCCTCGGTGACGTCCTGGGTGTTGATGCCCCGGCTCTCCTCGGTGCCCAGCTTGGCGATCTGGTCCACCGCGGAGGTGAACTTGTCGGCCGGGACACGCAACGTGATGTTCGCGGTGGACGAGCCGTCGCCGCTGTGCCGTTCGTCGCCGCCGACGAACCCGCCGGACGCCGCGGCGATGCCGGTCACCTGGGCCGCGGCCGAGGTCACGTCGTCCACCCGGATGGTGATGGAGCCGGTGTAGATGATCGAGCGCTGGTCGACCCGCAGGTCGGGCGACTGCGCCGTGGTGTCCTTGCCCTGTTCCGGCGCGGCCTGCTCCTGCACCGCCCCACCACCGGCCTTGTCGGCCTGGCGGGCCGCCGGGGCGGCCGCCGATCCGCTGTCCGATTGTGATTCGTTGTCGGCACCGCAGCCGGCGAGCAGCAGCCCCGCCAGAAGCAGTGACGCCGTGAGTCCCCGTTTATTCATGGCAGCTCCGATCTCATGTCTTCACTGACCGTGGGACGTGCGGCACACACGCCCCGGTTCCGGCAGACTGCGAGATGAACGGTCACGAATTGGTGTCCGTTCGCGACCGCCTCGAGCCGCATCCGACTCCGCCGCGAGCGAGGCGGGTCGCGAACGAACACCACAAGCAGCGGAGGGATCCCGTGCGCGTCACGAAGTTCACGCACTCCTGTCTACGCGTCGAAGGCGCTGGAGTACTCGTCGTAGATCCGGGGGAGTTCTCCGAAGAGTCCGTTCTGGACGGTGCGGACGCGTTGCTCATCACGCACGAACATTTCGATCACCTCGATGTGCCGGCGGTGACCGCGGCCGTCGCCCGCCGCCCGGATCTGCGGATCTTCGCCCACCCGGCGGTGCTGAAACTCCTCACCGAGGTGGATCAGGCCACCACCGCGGTCGAGCCGGGCGACGAGTTCGAGGCGGCCGGTTACCGGGTGCGGGCCTTCGGCGGCCAGCACGCGATCATCCATCCGTACGTGCCGGTCTTCGCCAACCTGGGCTTCCTGATCGACGACGGCGCCACCAACCTCTACCACCCGGGCGACTCGTTCGTCGCGCCGGACACCGCCGTCGAGACCCTGTTCGTGCCGTTGAACGCGCCGTGGGCGACCATCGCCGAGTCGCTCGAGTTCGTCCGCGGGATCCGGCCGGACCGGGCCTTCGCACTGCACGACGGGCTCGTCAACGAGCGGGGCCTGGCGGTCTACGGCAAACACCTGGAGAGCTTCTCGGAGACCCGGTTCACCCGGGTGACGCCGGGCAGCGTGCTGGACTGACGTGCCCAGCGGCACCGACAGCGTGGTCCGGCGGCTCTACGAGGCCCCGCCGGACGGTTTCGTCGCGGCCCGCGCCGCGGCGATCGCGGAGGCCCGGCAGGCGGGCGACCGGGACGCCGCGAAGCGCCTGGCGGCGCTGAAGAAGCCGACCGTCGCGGCCTGGGTGGTCAATCTGGTGGCGCTGCGCCGCCCGGAGCTCATCGAGGAACTGGTCGATCTCTCCACGGCGCTGCGGGCGGCGCAGCGCGACCTGCGGGGCGACGAGTTGCGGGAGTTGTCGGCCCAGCGGCGGCAGTTCGTGTCGTCGCTGGTCGTCGCGGCCCGGAAGCTGGCCGTCGCGGCCGGCGCCGGGCTAGCGAAGCTGCCGCTCGGGGAGGTGGAGGCGACGTTCACCGCGGCGCTCGCGGAGCCGGAGATCGCCGAACAGGTCCGGACCGGCCGGCTGATCCGCGCGGTCAGCCACTCGGGGTTCGGTGAGGTGCCACGGCCCCGGCTGCGGTTGATCACCGACGACTCTCCTGCCGACGGATCCTCCATCGGCGGTTTCCCTGCCGGCGGATCCGCTACCGGCGGTTTCCCTGCCAGCGGATCCGCTACCGGCGGTTTCCCTGCCGGCGGACCTTCTCCGGAGGTGGCGTCTGCCGGGAGCGGCCGGGAAGCCGACCTGGCCGAGCAGCGGCGTCGCGAGCGGGAGCTCCGGACCGAGCGCCGCCGCCGCGAACTGGAACGTGAGCTGAACACCGCGACGGCCGCGGAACGGCGCGCCGACCGGCAGCTGGAACGCGCCGAGGACGCCGAACGGGAGGCCGGCCATCTGGTCGAGGACCTCGACGCCGAACTGGCCGAGCTGGAGCGGCGGCGTACCGAGGCGGTGGCCGACGTGGCCCGGCGCAAAGCGGCCCGCCGGACCGCGGAACGGGAGGCCGCGGAGGCCCGCCGCCGGGTCGGTGACGTGCAAGCGGCGCTCGACGACCTGCATCGATAGCGGGGAGCGTTTTCCTTAGACGGTCAAGGAGAGCAGAATCGGGCAGGTGACCCCGGAACAGGCTGCCGCCAACGCTCGCGTGGGACTCGCCGCCATCGTCGGCGCCTTCGCCGAATCACCGCGTACGCTGCGCCGGGCCCGGCTGCTCGGGCTCTCCGGCTGGGCGTACCACGTCTCGGCCCGGGCCGGCGCGCTCGGTGACGTGAGACCGGAGACGGTGGCCGCGGCGCTGGCCTTCATCGCTCCGGAGGCCGTCACCGACGGCTGGGAGGCGACGGTGAAGACGCACGCCCCTGCCGAGGTCGCCACCTGGCACCTGGTCGAGCTCTGCGACTGGGGCACCGAGAACCTGGGCGGCTTCCCCCGGCTGACCCGGCTGCTCGACCTGGCCCGCCGGGTGGTCGACCGGATCGACCCGGCCGGGCTTCCGCTGTTCGCCGCCTGGCGGGCCATGCCCGCGCCGAACAGCGAGCCCGGCGCGCAGGCCGCCGTCCTGCTGTACCTGCTGCACGAGCACCGGCAGGGCGTGCACGTGATCGCGGTCCGGGCGGCCGGTCTCACCCCACTGGAGGCGATCATCGCCGGGCCGGAGGGCGAGACCGGGGCCGTGGCGTTCGGCTGGCAGCCGCCCTACCCGCTGGCCGGGCCGCTGCTACGCCGGCTGCTCTGGGCCGACGCGGTGGCGGACGCGCTGGCCGGGCAGGCGTTCTCGGCGCTGGACCGGGCCGAGCGGATCGAGTTCGCCGGCCTGCTGGACTCGCTGAGTCACCGTCTCGCCCGCTGACCCAGGCGCGGGAAGACCGGCTGTGGCCGTCCGCCCCGGCGCAGCCGCTCGGCAAGCCGCGTGGCGCCGTCCGGCAGGAAGGGCGCCACCTCGGTGGCCAGCACCCGGCAGACGCCGGTCAGGACGGCCGACACCGCCTCCCCGCCGCCCTTCCACGGCCGCTCCGCCTCGATCAGCCGGTTCGCCTCGTCGACCACGGCGCAGACCGCCCCGGTCGCGGCCCGGAAGTCGAAGTCCCGCAGCGCCCGGTCGATCCGGTCCGGCAGCTCTGTGCACCACCCGGGCAACTCGCCGGGCTCCGGCACCTCACCCCGGGGCAGCGCGAGCGTACGGCTGACCAGGTTCCCGAGACCGTTGGCCAGATCGGTGTCGGCCCGGTGGACGAGGCGCTCCTCGGTGAAGTCCGACTCGCCGAGCCGGGCCACGTCACGAAGCAGCCACCACCGGACCGCGTCCGTGCCGTACCGCTCCACCAGCCCGGCCGGGTCGACCGTGTTGCCGCCGCTCTTGGCGATCTTCGCCCCGTCCACGGTCAGGTAGTCGTGCACCAGCACCGCCGTGGGCAGCGGCAGCCCGGCCGAGAGCAGCAGGGCCGGCCAGTGGACGGCGTGGAAACGCACGATGCCCTTGCCGATGACGTGCGCGCGTTCGCCCGGCCCGTCCCACCACCGCCGGTAGTCCGGATCGTCGGCGCCGTAGCCGAGCGCCGTCACGTAGTTGGCCAGCGCGTCCCACCAGACGTAGATCACCTGGCCGGGGTCACCGGGCACCGGGATGCCCCAGCCACCGGCCCGTGCGGCCGGCCGGGAGACGCTGAGATCGGTGAGCCCGGCCCGTACGAACGCCAGCACCTCGTTGCGCCGGGCGGCCGGCTCGATCCGGATCCGGCCGGACTCCAGGATCTCCAGCAACCGGCCGGCGTACCGGGCCGCGTTCCGGTCGACGAACCCGCGCACGTCCACCCCGGCGGCCCGGGCGGCTGTGACGTTCTTGAGCGCGTTGTCGTCGGTGCCGGTCAGGAAGCGCGCCGGGCGGCCCCGCAACCGGGCGTGCCGGGCCAGCACGTCGGCCTGCACCAGCTCCAGGGCGTGGCCCAGGTGCGGGGCGGCGTTCACGTACGGGATCGCGGTCGTCACATAGAACGAACTCATGATCGTCTCCTTGGTGGCCCGGTCCCGGGCGGAGACGGCGCGGCCGGGCCCGGCGGACGCGGGGCCTGGTCGTGTGAGGTGGTCAGCGCACGGCGAGGAGCCCCGGGACGGGGCACATCATCGATTCGCGGCGCGGCTGCATACCGGCATGGTAGGGACTCGGGAGGCGGCCGGAAACTCATTTGGCAGCCGTGGCCGGTGCGTGGTCCGATGCCCGGATGACGGAACTCCCCAGCGGCTGGACCACCCGCCGGCCGACCCTCGACGACATCCCCGCGATTCTCGAGGTGGTGCACGCCAGCGACATCGCCGCGGTCGGTGAGCCCGATTTCACCAGCGACGAGGTCCGCGAGGAGCTGACCGCTCCGAACACCGATCTGGACAGGGACTCATGGCTGGCCCTCGACCCGACCGGCAAGATCGTCGCCTGGGCCTATCCGTACAACGGGACCGGCCGGGCACGGGACATGGCGAACGTCTACTTCTGGCCGGAGATCGGCCTGCCGGCGCTGCGGCCGCTGCTGGCCATGCTGATGGCGCGCATCGCCGAGCGGGCCGCCGAGTTCGGCCACGACGTCTACGAGGTCCGCTCCGGGGCGATCCCGGGGGAGGACCATCTGATCGCGGCGCTGACCGACGCCGGCTTCACGTTCCTCAAGCAGTTCGCCCGGATGCAGATGTCGCTCGACGGCTACTCCCCGGTCGCCCCGGAGCCGCCGGCCAGCGTCACCCTCCGTCCGGTGCGCTCCGGCGACGAGGCCGAGATGCGCCGTTTCCACGCGGTCATCGAGGAGGCGTTCCAGGACTCCGACCACCCCGCCATGGGGTACGACGGCTGGCGCGCGCAACTCGACGCCGAGTCCTCGATCTCGTTCGACGAGTGGCTCGTCGCCGAGGTGGACGGGCGGATCGCCGGGGTGCTCCAGTCGGCCGACGGCAGCGGTGAGACCGAGGAGGGCTACGTGAAGTACCTGGCCACCCTCCGCGGCTTCCGCAAGCGCGGGGTCGGCGAGGCGCTGCTGCGGCGGGCCTTCGCGATCTACGCCGCCAAGGGCCGCCCGAAAGCCGGTCTCGGCGTCGACCTGGCGAACCCGACCGATGCCGCGAGCCTCTACCTCAAGGTCGGCATGAGCCCGCTCTACCGGGCCAACGTGTACCGCACCGAGATCAAGACGAGCTAGATCTCCGGAGAAGCCGTGCCGGTGGGCCGGCCGCGCAGATCGGCGACATAGTCGTCGGGCGCGCCGGCCTTCTCCGCCGCGTTGGCGATCTCCGACAGATACCAGGCGGTCGGCAGGCCACCCTCGTACCCGGCGAACACGTACACCCAGGCGGGGACGTCACCGTCAAGCGTCGATACACGCACGGTGAGCTTCTGGTACACCCCCGCGGTCACGCCCTCGATCTCGTCGAGTTGTGCCGCGTCCCACGCGTGGACGTCGTACAGGGAGACGAAGACGCGGTCGCCGGGCGACTCGACTATCGTCGCCACCGCCCCCTCCCAGCCGATTTCTCCCTCACCGGCGAAGGTCAGGCGCCAGCCTTCGACCCACCCCACGCCAACCATCGGCGAGTGCGGACAGTAGGCCCGCATGCGGGCGGGATCCAGGTTCGAGCCATAGGCGGCGTAGTGACGCACGGCGACGACGATAGTCGTAGCGAGCGGTGGTGAGAATATGAAGAGTGCGTGTCGGCACAACTGTTCGGTGTTCGTTGCCGCTTTGGGAGGTCTTCAGTCGTGAGTCGGATCGTGATCATCGGTGGCGGACCGGGAGGGTACGAGGCGGCTCTGGTCGCGGCGCAGCTCGGCGCGGACGTCACCCTCGTCGAGGCCGAAGGGCCCGGTGGGGCGTGTGTGCTGACCGACTGTGTGCCCTCCAAGACGTTCATCGCGAGCTCCGAGGTGGTGACCGGTCTCCGCTACGAGGAGCGGTTCGGGATCCGCTCGCCCGGCCTGTCCGGGGTCACCGTGGACGCGAAAGCGGTGAACGATCGGGTCAAGAAGCTGGCCCTCGCCCAGTCCGGTGACATCCAGACCAAGCTGATCAAGGCCGGGGTGGACGTCGTCCGCGGCCGGGCCCGCCTCGGCGAGGACCGGCTCGGGCACACCCACCAGGTGCTGATCACCCCGGAGGGCGGGGAGGCGTATGCGGTGGAGGCCACCACCGTGCTGCTGGCCACCGGCTCCACCCCCCGGGTGCTGGCCTCGGCCCGGCCGGACGGCCGGCGGATCCTCGACTGGCGGCAGGTGTGGGACCTCGAGGAACTGCCCAGTCATCTCGTGGTGATCGGTTCCGGGGTGACCGGCGCCGAGTTCGCCAGCGCGTACCTGGCGATGGGTGTGAAGGTGACGCTCATCTCCAGCCGCGAGCGGGTCATGCCGCACGAGGACGCCGACGCCGCGATGGCGATCGAGCGGGTGTTCCGGGAGCGGGGCATGACGATCCTCAGCCAGTCCCGCGGCGACTCCGTGGTCAACACCGGCGACGGGGTGCTGGTCACCCTCTCCGACGGCCGTACGGTCGAGGCGTCCCACGCCCTGATGGCCGTCGGCGCCATCCCCAACACCGCCGACCTGGGCCTCCGGGAGTACGGCGTGGAGGTCTCGGAAGGCGGCCACGTGACCGTGGACCGGGTCTCCCGGACCAACGTGCCGGGCATCTACGCGGCCGGCGACTGCACCGGTGTGCTGCCGCTCGCCAGCGTCGCCGCCATGCAGGGCCGGATCGCCATCTGGCACGCCATGGGCGGGGCGGTCGCCCCGCTGCGGCTGCGGACCGTCTCGGCGAACGTCTTCACCGACCCCGAGCTGGCCACCGTCGGCGTCTCACAGAACGAGGTGGACTCCGGCCGCTTCCCGGCCCGTCAGGTGATGCTGCCGCTCACCGGCAACGCCCGCGCCAAGATGGCCGGCCTCCAGGACGGGTTCGTGAAACTGTTCTGCCGCCCCGCCACCGGTCAGATCGTCGGCGGCGTCGTGGTCTCGCCCAAGGCCAGCGAGCTGATCCTGCCGATCACCATGGCGATCGAGAACAACCTGACCGTCGATCAGCTGGCCCACACCATCACGATCTATCCGTCGCTCTCCGGGTCGATTGCCGAGGCGGCTCGTCAGCTGATGCAGCACGAGATTCAGTAGCGGTCCCTTCGTCGGCGGCCGTCCGGTTGCGGCCGCCGAAGAGGGCCAGGACCCAGCCGGCCGTGCCGAAGATGACGGCGGCGGTCGCGGCGACGGAGAAGAGGCGCCAGGCCGACTGGGTGACCGCGGTGCCGCCGAGATGCCCCACCAGCCCGCCGTAGCACGCCCAGCTCAGCGCGGCGGCCACGTCGTAGCCGACGAACCACTTGGCCGGGTAGCCGGAGCGGCCGGCGTGATAGCCGGACGCCATCCGGCCGCCCGGAACGAACCGGCAGAGCAGCACCACGAGCGGACCGGGCCGGCGCAGACCGCGGGTGAACCGGGCGGCGGCCCGCCGGGTCTTCGACTCGGACTCCTCCAGCCGCGGCGCGAACCGGGACCGCAGCGCGCTCAGCCGGGCGCCGGTCGACCGGCCCAGCAGGTAGGCGATGGCGTCGCCGGTGAACATCCCTACCGCACCGACCGCGATCACCGCGGCAAGATCCAGATTTCCGTAGACGGTGAGTGCCCCGGATGTGATCATGATGGCCTGAGTGGGCACCACCGGCACGAGCGCGTCGACCGCCAGGAACCCGAACAAGGCCAGGTACACCCATGCCGGTGTCGCCAACATGGTCAACATTTCGGTCATAGGTCGGGCCACCTCGCGGCTCTCAGGACTCCCGGCATTGTGCGTGAACCCGCCTGAGAGTGTGCTGTGTTCAGAATGCGCCCCCGACGAGCACGGTCCGTCGTGATGCCGGACACGCTACGACGAGAGGCCACCCCCGCGCGCCCGCTTTTCGCCGGGGGCCCGTCCCCGGCGTACGGTGGGATCGGCCCCCGCCGTGTCACGGCGTGCGGCCGCGGGCCGTCGGTAGGTCCCGTATCGACGGCCCGCCCCGGGTGGCGCGCCCCGGCTCCCCCGCAAGGACGCCGCAGGCGCTGAACCTAGTCGATGGCGCAGATCACTGTGCCGGCGGTCACAGTGACGCCCGGCTCGACGGACAGTCCCGCCACCGTGCCCGCCTTGTGCGCCTGCAACGGCTGCTCCATCTTCATCGCCTCGATCACCACGATGGTGTCGCCCTCGGCCACCTCGTCACCGTTCTGCACCGCCACCTTCACGATGGTGCCCTGCATCGGGGCGGTCAGGCCGCCGCCACCCACCTTGCCCGGCGCGCCACCGCCCCGAGGCCGTGACGTGCCGCGCTTGGGGGCCGCGGCGCTCGTACCCGAGAGAAAGGTGCGGGGGAGCCGCACCTCGATGCGCCGACCGCCCACCTCGACCACGACGGTCTCGCGTTCGCCCGCCTCCTCGCCGGGCGCCGCCGGCGCGGCGAACGGCGCCACATCGTTCACCCACTCGGTCTCGATCCAGCGGGTGTGCACCGTGAACGGCTCCCCGGTGAACGCCTCGTCCCGGACCACCGCGCGGTGGAACGGCAGAACCGTGGCGATGCCCTCGATCACTGTCTCGTCCAGCACCCGGCGAGCCCGCTCCAGCGCCTCCGCCCGGGTGGCGCCGGTCACAATGATCTTCGCCAGCATCGAGTCGAAATTGCCGCCGATCACACCGCCCTGCTCGACACCCGAATCCACCCGCACACCCGGACCCGACGGCCAGGCCAGCGCCGTGACCGTGCCCGGCGCGGGCAGGAAGTTACGGCCCGCGTCCTCGCCGTTGATGCGGAACTCGATCGAATGGCCGCGCGGCGCCGGGTCCCCGGTGAACGGCAGCGGGTCACCCGCCGCGATCCGGAACTGCTCCCGCACCAGATCGATGCCGGTGGTCTCCTCGCTGACCGGGTGCTCCACCTGCAGCCGCGTGTTCACCTCCAGGAACGAGATCGTCCCGTCCTGGCCCACCAGATACTCCACCGTGCCGGCGCCGTGGTAGCCCGCCTCCCGGCAGATCGCCTTCGCGCTGTCGTGGATCCGCCGCCGCTGATCGTCGCTCAAGAACGGCGCGGGCGCCTCCTCCACCAACTTCTGATGGCGGCGCTGCAGCGAACAGTCACGGGTGCCGACCACCACCACGTTGCCGTGCGTGTCCGCCAGAACCTGCGCCTCCACATGCCGGGGACGGTCCAGGTAGCGCTCCACGAAACACTCGCCACGCCCGAACGCGGCCACCGCCTCCCGGGTCGCGCTCTCGAACAGCGCCGGAATCTCCTCCACCGTGCGGGCCACCTTCAGCCCCCGGCCCCCGCCGCCGAACGCCGCCTTGATCGCCACCGGCAGGCCGTGCTCCCGCGCGAACGCCACGATCTCGGCCGCGTCCGCCACCGGCTCGGGAGTGCCGGGCACCAGCGGAGCCCCCGCCCGCTGCGCGATGTGCCGCGCGGTGACCTTGTCTCCCAGGTCACGGATCGCCTGCGGCGAAGGCCCGATCCAGATCAAACCCCCATCCAGTACGGCCTGCGCGAACTCCGCGTTCTCGGAGAGGAAGCCGTAGCCCGGGTGGATCGCGTCGGCCCCGCTGCGGGCCGCGACATCCAGAATCTTGTCGATGCGGAGATAGGTGTCCGCGGCGGTCTCACCGCCCAGCGCGAAGGCCTCGTCGGCCGCGCGCGCATGTGGCGCGTCCCGGTCGCTGTCGGCGTAGATGGCGACGCTCGTGAGGCCGGCGTCCTTGCAGGCCCGGATTACCCGGAGGGCGATCTCGCCACGGTTGGCGATCAATATCTTCCGCACGGGTAGAGCCTAACGGCTCCTCAGGTGGATCCGATGGGATCGATCTTCACTGTTCCGCATCGTTCCCAGGCAGTGGAAATCCGCCGTTAAGTTAGTCACGATTCGTCCGCTGCGAAGGGTCTACCGCCGCCACAACGACGTGATCGGGACACTCATCTCGGCGAGCAGACGGCGCAGCAACGGCAACGACAGACCGATCACGTTTCCCGGATCACCCTCGATCCGCTCCACGAACGCCCCGCCCCGCCCGTCCAGCGTGAACGCGCCCGCCACCTGCAGCGGCTCGCCCGACGCCACGTAAGCCTCGATCTCGGCGTCACTCACCTCGGCGAAATGCACCGTCGTCATGCCGACCGCCTCCGCTTGCAAACCGCTCACCAGCCCCGTCAGGTGATGCCCGGTATGCAGCACACCCGACTTGCCGCGCATCGCCATCCAGCGTTTCGCCGCCTCCTCGGCGTCGGCCGGCTTGCCGAACACCTCACCGTCGAACGCCAGCACCGAATCACAGCCCAGCACCAGCGCCCCCGGATCGGCGGGCAACTCCGCCGCCACCGTCCGCGCCTTCATCCGCGCCAGGGCGAGACTCGTCATATAGGCGTCCTCGGCCTCGACGGCACTCTCATCCACGCCGCTGACGATCACCTCGGCATCGATCCCGGCCCCCGTCAACAGCGCCCGCCGCGCGGGACTCGCCGAGGCGAGAATCAGGCGGTACGCGATGTCGGTCGAACTCTGCACGGTCTGCACGGAAGACGAGCCTACAAGCCGCCGGCGTACGAAGCGGGCGCAAGCGCGGCGTTTCAGCCCCGTTCTGCGACAAAAAGTGCAGAACGCCGAGCTGTAGCCGCATCCCGCCGTGGCGGGCACTCGCCCGGTGGACCGGCCTTCCCTCGGGAACCCGGCCCGTCAGGCGGTGGGCCGGCGCCGTCGCCGAACGAGAAACGCGAGAAGCACCCCGAGCGCGGCGATCCCACCCACCGCCCCGGCGATCACCGGAACACTGTTGGACTCATCCGACTTCACATCAGGGGCGGCGGTCGCCGAACCCGCGACAGAAGGCGCGGCCGCCGAAGCCGAAGCCGGTGCGGTGGCATCGCCCTCGAGCGGAGGGACGTCAGCGGTCAGCGCCTTGACGACGTTCAGGACCCCGAAACCGCACTGGTCGTCCCGCCCGGGCGGCCCGTTGTCATCGGCCGTAGCGGTAAGCCGGTGAATGACCTCTTCCGCCGACAGATCGGGGAACTTGGCCCGCACCAGAGCAGCCGCCCCCGAAACAATCGCCGTAGCGGCGGACGTGCCGTCGACTCGGTCATAGTTGTTGTTGAGTCCGGTGGTAACGATATCTACGCCGGGAGCGCAGATTCCGACCTTCGACCCGGTAACTGAGAATTCGGCGATCTTGCCGTCTCGGTCAACCGCACCCACGGCTAAGACCTCAGGAAGTGCGGCGGGGTATGCCAACCGTATATTCTCTGACTTATTACCCGTCCCGGCGACGACAACGATGTCAGCGCGAACCGCTGCAGTTATCGCTTCACTCAGAGGTCTCGACGAGGGTGCCGTGGCCGAGATATTGATTACATCGGCTCCAGTGGTGGTCGCCCATTCGATGCCAGATGCAAGGCCTAAGCCGTTGTCTCTCGCGCCCGTGACCTTGATTGGAATTAGTGCCGCGGCAGGGGCTATTCCGAGCGCGCCGTCGCCGGTGTTATGTCCGTGCCCAGCTATCAACCCGGCCATGTTGGTTCCGTGGCCAACTTTGTCTGTCTGGCCGGATACGCCTCCCGTGCCCGAAGAGGTGTCTGCCCCCTTTTTCAGGTTCTTGGCCAGGTCGCGGTGTGGGAAAACGCCGCTATCGGTCACGGCAACTGTGGCGCCAGACCCCGTGGTCACCCGATGTGCTCGGGTGAGATCTAGGTAACGCAGATGCCATTGGTCGTCCCTGGTCTGATCGGCAAGCGCGGGAGCGGCCGGATATAGGGTTGCGCCGATTATTGCAATGGCCGTCAGCAGCCGTGCTGCCTTATTACTAAGTTCCACTTATCTTCCACCGAGGGAGGGTCCGGGGTCGATCCGTTGTTCTGGAGCCGGAAGTAGGACGGGGTCGATTCCCTCTGCTGTTTCCCACGGGTTATCCGGATCCCAGCGGTGGTTCTGGCTATTCTCGCCGTCTCGGGATGACGCACGTCGGCCAGTCAGGGGAGTAGGGGTCTGCCCAATCATCCCGCCTGCTGGATTGACTCTCTGTGCTCCTCGAGCCGAGCTGCCTAGTTGACTGCCTCTGCCAGGTGCGGGGCTGCCGCCGATCATATTGGACGGAGAGCCGCCGATTATCCCGCCATGCGGGGACGCGGTTCCCCGCAGGCCTGTAGAGGGTGGGAATGTGCCGATTGGGGTGCCACTTGTCCCGGGGATGCGAGGAACCGTAGTCGGCGAAGCAGGGGTACTCGGCGTGAATGGATAGGCGCCGGGAGGGTTGGTGCTCGGCGTGGTAGTTGTCGGTGTGGTGGTCGGAGGAACCGTTGTGGTTGGCGCAGGTGGCGTCTTAGTGCCGCCCAGGATGGGGCCGTCCGGAGCTGGTTTAGAGGTTTGGGGCTTTTCGGTGCCTACGATTGGGTTGGTGATGCCCCTGTTGCCACCCGAGCCGGGTGACTTGGACTTCGGGGTGGTGGCGGGGGTAATCGATCGCGGTGAGAAGGGTGGGGCGATCGTCGTCGGGCCACCCCCCGTTGCGCCTTGATAGTTTGTCTCAGCGCCGTCGTTGACGAGGCTTGTTAAGTTGAACGGCTTCGGGGCGATGAAGTTGGACTGGGCGGCGGCCAGTTCTGCCGACAGGGACTCCATCGTGATGCGGGCCTGGGTGTTCAGGTCCTCTTGGCGGCTGTACGGCACGGGGGGTGTCGTGGGCAGCGGATCCATGGTGGCGAGGGCCGTCTCGTTCTTGGCCTGTTCGAACTTCTGAAGTTTGTCGCGGTTGTCCGCGAATTCCTTCTGGATGCCGGCGACCTTCTCCTTCGCCTCTTCGACCGCGTCGATGGTGGCGGTGAGTACCCGCCAGTTGGTCTTGGCCGCGAGTCGTGTCTCTTCCAGGCTGATGAGCAGTTGTTCGAGGCGTTCGAGGTATGCGTACGCCGCCTTGCTCTTCTCCGGAGGCCAGGCCTCGGCCAGCCGGTCGCGGTATGACCGGACCTGGCCGATGTGTTTTTCCAGGAGCTGGGCCGATTTGTCCCAGGCGTCGCCCATCTCGCGGTGTGGGTTGCTGTCGTGATCCTTGATCAGCGCCCAGATGTCATCGACGGTCATGGCCTTCCAGCTGGTGCCGCTGGTGCCGCCGCCCGCGTACTCTCCCATCACGCGCCTCCGTTGGTGTTCGGCTCGAACGGGACCGAGGTCTCCCCGGTCCGCTCGAACTGGGCCTCGACGTCGGCGACCTTGGCGCGGGAGAAGGCGTCGGAGCCGCGGTACTGTTCGCTGATGCCTTTGGCGGCGCTGGCGAACTTGTAGGTCCCGTCGGTGTATCCGGCGACGTTCATCTGGGTGGCGATCTGCACCTGGTCGTGCCGGTACAGGAACAGATGCAACTCGTAGAAGTCCGTGTCCGGGAGCTTTTTGATCATGGTGTTGCTCACGGCGTCCGCGTAAGGGGCGTAGTTGTGCTCGATGTCCGCCTTCAGCTTCGCCGCGAACTGCTCCATGGCGTTGATGTCCGCCTCGATGGCACCGAAGTCGGTGTAGTCGACATTGCCCAACCACCCCGCGGGATCCCTGGCCTCGGACAACGGACGTCCTCCCATCGATCGGCAGCGCATGACCCCAGAGAGGTTAGCGAATCGTCGTCCGGGCTTCCGCCCCCTGTGGATGACGGTCAGCGGGGCAGGGTGGAGGTCCGCCAGTTCCTCGGGCCGGCTCCGGGGCGTGCTGACCGGATCCAGTCTGAGGTGGGTTGGGGGGTAGTACGAGAATTGACCGAAGTGGATCGAGATGTGAGGATGGCGACCAGCGCCGCAACCTCATGATCGTCTAGGCTTCCTCTTACGACGCTGACCAGCGGTTCCTCGTTCATCAACTGAGCGTACGACGGGTTGCCGGAGATCCGGTGACACGTGTCCCACACTCGGCTGATCAATTCGCGGCCGCTCGACAGAACCAGGTATTTTCTGCGTGATGTCTTCTTCTCCCCCACTCGTTGTCGCTGATCGGTACCGGCTCGTCGCGCCGCTCGGTCAGGGCGGGATGGGACGTGTCTGGCGGGCGACCGATGTCGTCCTGCACCGAGAAGTGGCGATCAAGGAGCTCGTGCCACCGCCGGGGCTCACCCCGGCGGAGCGGCAGGAGATGCGCGAGCGCTCTCTTCGCGAGGCGCGCGCCATCGCCCGGCTCAACAACGTCAACGTGGTGCGCGTCTTCGACGTGCTCAGCACGGATGCCGATCCCTGGATCGTGATGGAGTACGTGCCGTCTCGATCTCTCCAGGACGCCCTGGCCGCGGACGGGCCGTTCAACCCGCTGCGGACCGCGGAGATCGGTCTCGGCGTGCTCAACGCGCTGCGCGCCGCCCACCGCAACGGGGTGGTGCACCGGGACGTCAAGCCGGGCAACGTCCTACTCGGCGCGGACGGCCGTGTGGTGCTCACCGACTTCGGCCTGGCCACCGTGCCCGGCGATCCGAATGTGACGAGGACCGGCCTGGTGCTGGGCTCCCCGGCGTACATCGCTCCGGAGCGCGCCCGGGACGGCACGGCGGGCCCGGCGGCCGACCTGTGGTCGCTGGGCGCCACGCTGTTCGCCGCGGTGGAGGGGCAGTCGCCCTTCGCCCGCCCGTCGGCGATCGCCACGCTGGCCGCCCTCGCCACCGAGAACGTGCCGGTCTCGCGAAACGCGGGACCCCTGAAGCCGGTACTCAACGGCCTGCTGCGCAAGGATCCGGCACACCGGATCAACGCGGAGGAGGCCGAGCGCCTGCTGAACCGCGCGGCCGGGCGCCGGTCGAAGATCACTTTCCCGATGAGCCCGACCATGCGCCGGCCGGGTGTCGGCCGTGAGCGGCCGTCGCTGCCGAGCGGCCCGGGCGGGCCGCCGGTGCTGCCCGGTTCCGGCTGGGTCACCGCCACCGGATCCGCGCCGGTGGTGCCCAACCCGCGCCCTCCGGTCGCTCAGCCACCGGCCGCCGACGGCCGCCAGCCGCAGCGTCCGGGCCTGCCGTCGAGCGACGGCCGCCAGCCGCAGCGTCCGGGGCTGCCGCCCGCTGACGGCCGCCAGCCGCAGCGTCCGGCCGGACAGCCGCGGCAACCGTCCGCGGACGGTCGCCCACCGCATGCCGCGCAGGGCAAAGCACAGGTCAGCGGTCAGACGCCGCCGGTCCGCGGCGGTAAACCCCTGGACTCCACGCGTCTCGACACGCCGCCGGTCCGCGGCGGTAAACCCCTGGACTCCACGCGTCTCGACACGCCGCCGGTCCGCGGCGGTAAACCCCTGGACTCCACGCGTCTCGACACGCCGCCGGTCCGCGGCGGTAAACCCCTGGACCCCACGCGCCTCGACACGCCGCCGGTCCGCGATTCCGGTTCGGGTCCGCGACCGGTGTCTCCGGCCGCGCCGCGGAGCGAGACGCCGCCACCGGTGGTGAGCGGCTCGGCGCCCACGAACGCGCTGCGCACCGGCTTCACCGCCGCCGACGTGGCCGCCAACCGGCGTAAGCAGGCCGCTCCCGAGCACGAGCGGTCGCTGGCCCAGGCCACTGCGGGCTATCCGATCGTGACTCCGCGTACCGAAAAGGATGTGGAGCCGGAGGAGGCCGCGCCGGCCGGGAAGGTCGAAGCGGCGCCGGAGACCGCGCCCGGGACCGGGGAGAGTCCCGACGGCGCGGTGGACACCGAGCCGAACGCCGAGATCAGGGAGGACGCCGGCGAGGCGGCCGCCCCGGGCGCCGGGAAGGACGCTGACGAGGCGGCGGCCCCGGAGGCCACGGGGGATGCCGACGAGACGGCTGGCCCGGATGCCGGGGAGGACACCGCCCAGGGGGCAGACCCGCAGGCCGCGGCGGATTCCGGGCAGGACGCCGACCAGGCCGCGGCGGACGCTGAGCAGGGCGCCGACCAGGTGGCGAGCCCGCAGATCACGGCGGATGACGACAGCGCCGCCGAAGCCGGGGGGGAGCCGGAGGAGACCGAGCGGAAGACGCCTCCCGTGACTGTTACGGCGCAGAGCCCGGCGGTCGTGGAGGAGAAGACCTCGGTCGTGACGGCCGTGCCGTCGTCGGTACCGGAGGAGAAGACTTCGGTTTTGGCGGCCGCGCCGTCGTCCGTACCGGAGGAGAAGACGTCTCTGCTGACGCCGGCCGCCAAGGCCGGCCCCGCGGTGGAGGAGATGACCTCGGTTCTGGCCGCGCCGGCCGAGGAGAAGACGACCATGCTGGCGGTGGACGACGACCGCACCTCGGTGGTCAACATCCCGCCGCGGCGTCGCCGGGTGACGGAAGCCACACGGGTCGGCGGCTTGGAGGCGGTGCCGGACTTCGCCCGGCCGTCGCGTCCGGCGTGGACGCCGATGCAGCTGCGGCCGACGGTCCGGCGTAGCGGTGGGGTGACGATCTTCGGCACCACCCTGACCCGGCGGCAGGCGGTGATCGGTTTCGCCATCGTGCTGACGTTCGTGCTGCTGGTCGGGATCATTCTGGTCCAGGCGTTCGACGACGACAGCCCCGGTGCGAAGCCGATCTCGGAGGCGGGGGCCGGTGCTTCGGCCCCGGCGCAGCCAGGCGCCGGGACGGGCGGGAAGCCGCAGGGCCAGACGAGCGCGCCGGCGAGCCGGCCGCCGAGCTCACCGGCCACCGCGACCCTGCCGGACGGCTGGCGCGTCTACAACGGTGACGGCTTCACGGCCTGGGTCCCGGACGGCGCGGATCTGAGCGGCGGCACCGGGACGACGCTGGAGTGGGGCAAGGGCCGCCAGTTCCGCGTCGATGTGGTGGATGGCGTTACCGAGCCGGTCGACTACCTGAAGGACGACCGGACGATCGGCAGCGACCGGACCGGCCCGACCCGGTTGGAGTACCACGGCCCGGCCGCGGAGACCGAGTACTACCGCTCCACGCGCGGTGGTTACCGGCAGCGCGTGGTGCGTCGGGTGTTCAACTCCGACGGCAACACCTACGTGCTGACCTGGTACACCGAGGACAAGGACTGGGACGCCGCCAAGGGCGACCTCGAGAAGATCTATCAGGGGTTCGAGCCCCGTAAGTGACCTCCGTCATGCGTGATTCCTGGGTGGCTGGGTAGTTATCCAGGATCACGGATGGAGGTGCATCATGAACTGCCGACGGCACGGCAGTAAGCCCACGATCGCATTGTGGATGCTGGTGGCGGTGGCTGATGTCGCGATCATCGTGGCGTCCACCGGACTTCTGGCGGTTCTGCTGGTC
This sequence comes from Actinoplanes sp. NPDC049802, assembly GCF_040656595.1. Taxonomy (NCBI): domain Bacteria; kingdom Bacillati; phylum Actinomycetota; class Actinomycetes; order Micromonosporales; family Micromonosporaceae; genus Actinoplanes; species Actinoplanes sp. NPDC049802. The sequence goes on along the minus strand of NZ_JBFAMR010000089.1, from coordinate 10,149 downwards.
GTGACCGCCCTCGCACTGATCACCGGGGTCGGCGTGGTCGCCGCCCGCTCGCTCGCCCGGCCGGAACCCGAGCCGGCGAAGGTCGTGGCACGCCGCCGCGCATAGCGGTATCGGCTACAGTCCCCGGCGTGTCGATCGACGGTGTGACTGACCTCTGGGAGCACCTGCTCGGTGCTCAGCCCGATCCGCCCGGGACGCTGGTGCTGCTCACCGCGGTGGCCGGGTTCCTCGCGGTGGCGATCCGCCCGGTGTGGCGGGTGGCCCGCAACGCTGTCACGATCGCCCACGAGGGTGGGCACGCGCTGTTCGCACTGCTGACCGGACGCCGGCTCCGGGGGATCCGGCTGGAGTTCGACACGTCCGGGCTGACCCTTTCGGCGGGCCGCCCGACCGGGATCGGCATGATCCTCACCCTGCTCGGCGGTTACATCGCGCCGTCGCTGGTGGGTGTGCTGGGCGCGTGGCTGCTCGGCGGTAACCGGATCACGCTGCTGCTCTGGCTCGCCGTGGTCCTGCTGCTGCTCATGCTGATCAACATCCGGAACCTGTTCGGGGTGGTCTCCCTGCTGGTGACGGGGGCGATCGTGTTCGCCGTGTCCTGGTACGCGGAGCCCGACGTGCAGGCCGCGTTCGCGTACACCGGGGTGTGGTTCCTGCTTTTCGGTGGGATTCGCCCGGTCTTCGAGTTGCAGAGCCTGCGCCGCCGGGGCCGGATGCGCGACTCCGACCCCGACCAGCTGGCCCGTCTCACCCATCTGCCGGCGCTGTTCTGGGTGACCGTCTTCCTGGTGGTGAACGTTGCGGCCCTGCTGGCCGGCGCCTTCCTGCTCGCGGGCCAGTGGATCACCGAGTTCGGCCTGACGGTGTGACCTACAACGGGATGTTGCCGTGCTTCTTGGGCGGCAGGGTCTCGCGCTTGGTCCGGAGCATGCGCAGGGACCGGACGATCTGGATGCGGGTCTGTGACGGCTGGATGACCGCGTCCACGTAGCCGCGTTCGGCCGCGATGTACGGGTTGGCCAGCGTGTCCTCGTACTCCTGGATGAGCTCGGCCCGCCGCTGGACCGGATCGTCGGCGGCGGCCAGTTCGGCCCGGTAGAGGATGTTGACGGCGCCCTGGGCGCCCATGACGGCGATCTGTGCGGTGGGCCAGGCGAAGTTGACGTCCGCCCCGATGTGCTTGGATCCCATCACGTCGTACGCCCCGCCGTACGCCTTCCGCGTGATCACGGTGACTTTGGGCACTGTGGCCTCGGCGTACGCGTAGATGAGTTTCGCCCCGCGCCGGATGATGCCGTCCCACTCCTGTCCGGTGCCGGGCAGGAAGCCGGGCACGTCCACGAACGTGAGAACCGGGATGTTGAACGCGTCACAGGTGCGCACGAAGCGGGCCGCCTTCTCCGAGGCGGCGATGTCGAGTGTCCCGGCGAGGCTCATCGGCTGGTTGGCGACGACGCCGACCGGGCGGCCCTCGACCCGGCCGAAGCCGACCACGATGTTCTGCGCGTAGAGCGGCTGAACCTCGAGGAACTCGTCGACGACGGTCTCCACGACCTTCTTGATGTCGTAGGGCTGGTTCGGCGAGTTCGGGATGAGCGTGTCGAGCAGCCGGTCGTCGTCGGACAGTTCCAGGTCGGCCGGTTCGTCGAAGACCACCGGTTCGTCCAGGTTGTTGCTGGGCAGGTAGGAGATGAGGGCCCGGACGTACTCGATCGCGTCCTCCTCGTCGTCGGCGAGGTAGTGCGCGTTGCCGCTGCGGGTGTTGTGGGTCCGCGCCCCGCCGAGTTCCTCCATGCCGACCTCTTCGCCGGTGACCGTCTTGATCACGTCCGGGCCGGTGATGAACATGTGCGAGGTCTGGTCGACCATGACCGTGAAGTCGGTGATGGCGGGGGAGTAGACGGCGCCGCCCGCACAGGGGCCCATGATCAGCGAGATCTGCGGGATGACGCCGCTGGCCCGTACGTTGCGGAAGAAGATGTCGGCGTAGAGGCCGAGCGCGACCACGCCTTCCTGGATGCGGGCGCCGCCGGAGTCGTTGATGCCGATGATCGGGCAGCCGATCTTCATGGCCAGGTCCAGGACCTTGACGATCTTCTCGCCGAAGACCTCGCCGAGGGATCCGCCGAAGACCGTGAAGTCCTGGGAGAAGACGCACACCTGCCGGCCGTCGATGGTGCCGTGGCCGGTGACGACGCCGTCGCCGTAGGGGCGGCTGCGGTCCAGGCCGAAGGCGGTGGAGCGGTGCCGGGCGAGTTCGTCGAGCTCCACGAAGGAGCCTTTGTCGAGCAGCAGTTCGATGCGTTCCCGTGCGGTCTTCTTGCCGCGGGCGTGCTGTTTCTCGATGGCGCGGGCGGATCCGGCGTGCACGGCCTCCTCGGTGCGGCGGGTGAGATCGGCGAGCTTACCGGCGGTGGTGTGGATGTCGGGCTCTGTCGTCACGAAGGTCTCCACGCTCTGAGCGCTCGTTAAGGCAACGATCAGCATCGTAACCAGAACGCGTCGCACACGGAGGGCGTCGCTACGCGTGCGTTTCATACCCAATGCCCCATTCGTTACAACCCGCGTGACGAACTGGATGACCGCGGCCGGGCTCGCCTTCATCGCAGGCGGCCTCGCCACACTGATCAGCTTCCGCGCCGTGCTCTTCGGCGGCGGGGCTCGTCGGGCGAACCGGGCCGGCTCATCCGCTCGCCGCCGGCGCTCGGAAACCACCGCTGGGTCCGCATCCGGACCTCGCCCCGCGGTCGACGCCGGTCCGGTTGCGGGCGGGGAGCCACGGTTCGGCCGTCGCCGCAGGCTGGCGGCCGCCTTCAGCGGCGGGCCGGCCGAGGCCGACGCCGTCCCGAGTGGACTGGCCTCGATCGGGCTGGCCGACGACGAGGACGAGGACGCCCACCGGCGGCTCGGCGTCGAGGACCACGACCCCGGCGACGACGAGGGCCACCCCGGCGAGCCGATGTCGCTCTTCGACGACGAGCACACCGGCTACGAGGACGGCTACTTCGAAGACGAGTTCTGGCCGCCGCGGCGCCGCCGCCGCGATCCGGAGCCGGACGGCCCGGCCTGGGCGCGACGCGACGCCGAGGACCCCAAGGGGTACGCCGGACGCTATACGACTCTGGACGCCGACAAGCCGGCGCCGGACTGGGAATGGCCCCGCTGGCCCGACGCCGACGACCGCCCGCCGGCCGGTGACTACTGGACCCCGGTCCCGGACGATCTCTACCCGGCGCCGGGCTTCGACCGCCTGCCGCCGGTGCCCGACTACGAGCCGGCCACCGGATTCGACCTGCCCCCCGTGCCGGCCGAGCCGGAATGGCCGCCGCACGAGCGCCGCATCCGGCTGCCCCGCTCCTGGACCGAACGCGACGAGCAACGGCCCAGCCCGCGGCCCCGCCCGTACGTCAGCCGCCACTCCGCGGGTCCACCCGCTTAGCCCGTCTCGTGCATCACGTGGGGTCACGGCGTCACCGGACCTCGCCTCGTTCCCACGTGATCCACGTAGGCTGCCGGAATGGCCTACAGCGATCTCGACCGCCCGCCCCTGTCCGTACGGGCGCTGACCCACGCCCTGGTGGTGCCCGGCGGGCTCTGGTCGCGGCTCGAGATCCCGGAGGAGACCGGCTCGACGAACGCCGACGTGGCCGCCGCCGCCCGGTCCGGGGCGGCCGAGGGACTGATCGTGGTGGCCGAGAGCCAGGTCTCCGGTCGCGGACGCCGGGACCGCCGGTGGACGTCACCGCCCCGGGCCGGCCTCACGCTCAGTGTCCTGCTGCGACCCGGCCCGTCGGTTCCGGCCGCCTCCTACGGCTGGTTGCCGCTGATGGCCGGGGTGGCCCTGGCCGAGGCGGTGACCCGGGTGGCCGGTGTGGACGCCGCCCTGAAATGGCCGAACGATCTGCTGATCGGCGACCGCAAGTGCGCCGGGATCCTGGCCGAGGTGGCCGGTGACGCCGTGGTGATCGGCATCGGGCTCAACGTCAGCACCCGCACCGACGAACTGCCGGAGACGACCGGGATGGCGGCCACCTCGCTGCTGGCCGCCGGCGCGGAGAACGCCGACCGGGATCCGCTGCTGCGGGCGCTGCTGCGCGGCCTGGAACGCTGGTACACGGGCTGGCGTGAGTCCGGCGGCGACGCCGAGATGTGCGGCCTGATGGGGGAGTACCGGCGCAGGTGCGCCACCCTCGGCCGTCAGGTGCGGGTGCTGCTGCCCGGCGGGGAGGAGCGGACCGGCGAGGCCGTCTCCGTGGACGCCGACGGGCGATTGGTGATCCGTACGGTGGAAGGGCTTGACTTCTCCGTCTCGGCCGGGGACGTGCTGCACGTACGCTGACCACGTGGCGTTCCCGGAAGATGTGCTCACGGACGAGGAGGAGGTCGTCCTCCACCTGCGTCCGCATTGGAAGGCCGCGGTCGCCCCGGTCCTGATCCTGGCGCTCACCCTGACCGGCCTGGTTCTGGCCTGGGTGAAGCTGCCGCCGACCGAGGCCGGCCGGATCGGTCTGCTGCTGGTGGCCGCGATCATGCTGTACTACGCGATCCGCTACGGCGCCCTGCCCCTGATGGAGTGGCACGCGACCCGGTACGTGCTGACCTCCGAACGGATCCTGATTCAGCACGGCCTGCTCACCCGGGAGCGCCGCGACCTGCCGCTGAACCGGATCAACGACCACGCCCTCACCCAGTCGCTGCTGGACCGGCTGCTCGGCAGCGGAACGCTCACCGTCGACTCGGTCGGCGACCAGAGAAGCGCCGTACTGGCCGGGATCCCGGCCGCGCAACTGGTGCAGAGCACCCTTTACGAGCTGATCGAGCTGGCCCCGGTCGACGAGCCGGAGGAGGAAGAGGTCGGCTGACACAGGTCGAGGCTGGCCACGCTGCCCGGCTCGTCGACCGCGCTGAGCTCGGCGAGCCCGGCCGTCGCGTCCAGGTCGGCGATGGCGCCCTCGTGGCCGTCGACCGGCGGCTTGAGGAAGACGAACGTCCTGTACGCCCAGAAGCGGAACAGTGTCGCGAGCCCGATGCCGAAGGTGGTGAGGGCCAGCAGCGCCAGCTTGTCGTCGTGCTCGGAGAAGCCGAGTCCGTACTTGCCCAGGTAGGTGAGGCCGGACTGGATGAGCATGCCGACCAGGTTGAACCCGAAGAACAGCGTGTACTCACGGCGCAGGGCGGTCCGGGTGTGGTGCCGGTACGTCCAGTAACGGTTCGCGAGGTACGCCACGGTGGTCGTGATGACCGTCGCGAGGACGCTCGCCTTCACCGGCCCGATGGGCATCGCCACGTAGTAGATGGCGAGGTAGAGCAGGGTGTTGCCGACCCCGATGATGCCGAACGCGATGGCTTCGGGAGCGAGGCGGCGGAGGCGCCCCGTCAGCGTGCTGGCTGAGGGCATGGGGCAACCTTAGGCGAACGGAAGTGGTTACGCCGAGTCACTGTGAGCATGACGACGGCGTCGCTGCCGGGGCCGGGGCCGCGGTGGCCCGGAAGACGAAGCGGCGGTAGGACCAGAAGCGGAACAGCGTGCCCAGCGCGGTGCCGAGGCCGACGCCGGCGATGTTGTCGGCGATCGGGCTGCGCAGCGCCGGCCAGATCTGGCCCAGGCCGTAGTGGCTGATGCCCAGGCAGGCCAGGGCGATTCCGAGGCCGATGGCGTTCAGTACGAAGAAGGTCGTGTACTGCCGGGCCATGTTGGTGTGATCGCCGTCCCGCCACGTCCAGAACCGGTTGCCGAGGAACGCGATGGTCGTGGCGATCACGGTGGAGACGGCCTTGGCGGTGAGTGTCTCGGCGCCCGCCTGCAGCAGCACGTTGAAGATCACGAAGTCGACGGTGAACGCGAACCCGCCGACGAGGCCGAACTTGCCCAACTCGGGAATGAGTGCCTTGATCCGCGTACGCAGGCCGCTTGCCTGCGGGGAGGTTGAAGGCACGATTCAGAGAGTACCGGCGTGGGTCACCGTGCGCTGTCCTCGTTGCCGGGTCTTAACCGGACGTCTCGATGGGGTGACGCTGGCGGTACGGAACGTGACGGAAGCCGTCGACCTCGCGGATCTCGTCGAGCCGGTTCCGGCAGTCCGAGCACCATCCGAGGTGGGTACGCATCCGGTGCGCGTCGCGCGCGGCGAGCCGGCCGCGGACCTGCCCGCCCAGCCGCTCACCCGCCCACCGGCACTCCGGATGATCCGCGGCGGTCACGTGCTGCTGCAGGTAGAGACTGCGCAGGCCCTCCCGCGCCCGGTGGGCCAGCACGGCCACCGCGTTCGGGGTCAGGCCCATCCGCGGCGCCAGCTCGGCCGGGGTGCTGCCCTCCACCTCGGTCTGCCACAGCACGTCCCGCCAGCGCGGGGGCAGTTGACGGAACGCGGCGGCCGCGAAACTGCGCTCCAGCCGGTCCAGGGCCGGGTCGGTGAACGGCTCGCCGGCGTCGTACCGGGTCAGGTCGTCGGTGAACTCGAGCCGGCGGTCCGACCGGGCCCGCTGGTAGTAGAGGTGCCGCATCGTGGTGTGCAGGTAGGCGCGGAAGGCGACCAGTGGTCCCCGCCCGGCCCGCAGCGTGGCGAACACCTTCGCGAACGTCTCGGCCACCAGGTCGTCGACGTCCGCCCGTTCGTTCACCAGGCCGAAGGCGAACCTGCGGGCTGCCGCGTGGTGCCGCTGATAAAGCGTCCCGTACGCGGCGGTGTCGCCGGTCCGGACGGCGCCGAGCAGTTCGGTGTCCGAGTCGGCGTCGTTGCCCGGCATCGTCATTCCGCCTCCTGTGGCCGGAACTGCGAGGAAAGCCCGATTAGGTGAAAGTCTAAGGTGCTAAGTCCGTTTTGTGAAAGTTGTCGTGGGAGCGGTGTGGCACGACCGCCCTTGCACGCTGATGCACTTTGCGGCGAAGAATCGATCGTTTGTGCGCACACCGACCAAAGATTGTGCGGTTGTCCACAGATGCAACCGATGAACTCAACGCACTGTCGGGCTTACGCTGACGTAACTCCCATGAAGACGCCGGACTCCCCGGCTGGTTCGTCATAGGTCAATGCCGACCGAAGGAGCTTCACCTTGTCCCAGCCCCCTACCTCGCACACGCGCTTGCTGGCGTGGATCGACGAGGTCGCCGCCCTGACAACACCCGACCGGATCGTCTGGTGCGACGGTTCGGAGGCCGAATGGACCCGCCTCACCGACGAGCTCGTCGAGTCCGGCGCGCTGGTTCGCCTCAACCACGAGAAGAAGCCGAACTCGTTCTGGGCGCGTACCGATCCGTCCGATGTGGCGCGCGTCGAGGAACGTACCTTCATCTGCTCGGTCGACGAGGCCGACGCCGGTCCCACCAACAACTGGATGGCCCCGGCCCAGATGAAGCAGCTCATGACGGGGCTGTACCGGGGCTGCATGAAAGGCCGGACGATGTACGTCGTCCCGTTCTGCATGGGCCCGCTCGACTCGGCCGAGCCGATGTTCGGCGTCGAGCTCACCGACAGTCCGTATGTCGTGGCCAGCATGCGCATCATGACCCGGATGGGGGCCGGGGTCCTGAAGGCGATGGGTGACGACGCCGACTTCGTACCGGCACTGCACTCGATCGGCGCGCCGCTCGAGCCCGGCCAGGAGGACGTCGCCTGGCCGTGCAACGAGACCAAGTACATCTCGCACTTCCCGGAGACCCGGGAGATCTGGTCGTTCGGCTCCGGGTACGGGGGCAACTCGCTGCTGGGCAAGAAGTGTTTCGCGCTCCGGATCGCCAGCGTGGCCGCCCGCGACGAGGGCTGGCTCGCCGAACACATGCTGATCATGAAGCTGACCTCGCCGGAGGGCGTCGTCCGCTACATCGCCGGCGCGTTCCCGTCAGCCTGCGGCAAGACCAACCTCGCCATGCTCGAACCCACCCTTCCCGGCTGGAAGGTCGAGACCATCGGCGACGACATCGCCTGGATGCGCTTCGGCTCCGACGGCCGGCTCTGGGCCACCAACCCCGAGTACGGGCTGTTCGGCGTCGCGCCCGGCACCGACTTCCACACCAACCCGAACGCCATGCGCACCCTGGCGAAGGGCAACTCGGTCTTCACCAACGTGGCGCTCACCGACGACGGCGACATCTGGTGGGAGGGCATGGGCGAACCGCCCGCGCACCTCATCGACTGGAAGGGCAACGACTGGACGCCCAAGTCCGAGACCGTCTCGAGCCACCCCAACAGCCGCTTCTGCACACCGATCGAACAGTGCCCGATCCTCGCCGACGAGTACCACGACCCGCGCGGCGTACCGATCGACGCGATCCTCTTCGGCGGACGCCGCAAGACCACCGTCCCGCTGGTCAGTGAGGCCCGCGACTGGGTGCACGGGGTCTACCTGGGCGCCACCCTGTCGTCCGAGACCACCGCGGCCGCGGTCGGCCAGGTCGGCGTGGTCCGCCGCGACCCGATGGCCATGCTGCCGTTCATCGGCTACCACGCCGGCGACTACTTCCAGCACTGGATCGACATGGCCAAGGGCGCGTCCGGTGACGCCGCCAAGCTGCCCAAGATCTTCTACGTGAACTGGTTCCGCCGCGGCGACGACGGCCGGTTCCTGTGGCCCGGATTCGGGGAGAACAGCCGGGTCCTCAAATGGGTCGCCGAACGCCTCGACGGCAAGGCCGACGCCGTCGAGACCCCGATCGGGCACGTGCCCACCCCCGAGGCCCTCGACCTGACCGGCCTCGACCTCGACCCGGCCGACCTGGCGGCGGCGCTGCGGGTCGACCCGGAGGAATGGCAGGCCGAGATCCCCCAGGTCACCGAGTGGTTCAACAAGTTCGGCGACAAACTTCCGGCCGTCCTGTGGGCGGAACTCGACGCCTTGAAAGCACGGCTCGCCGACGCCTGACAACCGGCCGGCCCCCGCCCGCGGCCTCGGCGCCCGGGCGGGACCGGCCGGTCGGCCCCTCTTCCAGCCGACCGGACCGGCCGGTCGGCCGATGCGCCCGCTCGCACGATCGGGCGCATCCGGCCGCGGATGGGCGCTGTGCGGGCCGCCCCCGCTTGAGCCTCTGGCAGAGGTGGCTACGCTTTGGGGTGATGAGTCTGCGTTCTCTGGTCTACACCTTTTACGAGCGGCGGCTGGCGGGGAAGCTGGCCGGAAAGCCCGTGCCCCGGCACGTCGGCGTCATGTGCGACGGCAACCGGCGCTGGGCCCGCGAGATGGGCTTCGTCGACCCGAACGACGGACACCGTGTCGGCGCCGCCCGGGTGAAGGAGCTGCTGACCTGGTGCGACCAGGCCGGCATCGAGCACGTCACCCTCTATCTGCTGGCCACCGACAACCTGCGACGCCCCTCGGCCGAGCTCGACCCACTGGTCAAGATCATCGAGGACCTGGCGACCGAGCTGGCCGAAGAAGGCAACCCGTGGCGGCTGCGCATGGTCGGCGCGCTCGACATCCTGCCCGCCGCGACCGCCGCGACCCTCAAGGCCGCCCAGGAGAAGACCCGCGAACGCTGCGACGGCGTCGAGGTCAACCTGGCGGTCGGCTACGGCGGGCGCCGTGAGATCACCGACGCGGTCCGCTCCCTGCTCTACGAGCACGCCGCGACCGGAGGCACGATCGAGGAACTCGCCGAGATCCTCGACGTCGAACACATCGCCGAACACCTCTACACCCGCGGCCAGCCCGACCCCGACCTGGTCATCCGCACCAGCGGCGAGCAGCGCCTGTCCGGCTTCCTGCTGTGGCAGTCGGCCCACTCGGAGTTCTACTTCCACGACGCCAACTGGCCCGACTTCCGCCGCATCGACTTCCTACGGGCGCTCCGCTCCTACGCCACCCGCCAGCGCCGCTACGGCGCCTGAGTATTGCCGGCTCTCTGCTGGCTGGCTTCGCTTCGCTCCGCGGCAAAAAGCCTTGTTCGCCGGTGTCGAGGCGGGTGATTTCCCGCCGCCGGCAAACCCCGCCGCCGTCGGCAGATCACCTGCCTCGACACCGGCGGCTTTTTGCGGGGACGTTGAGTGCACCGCCGTAGGGGTGGGGCGGGCTGTTTCGTGCGGGGGATGTTGAGTGGGCCGCCGCTGTAGGGGTGAGGCTGGTCGTTTTGTGGGTGGGCCGGGTGGACGAGCACGCGGTCGGGGGCGGTGGGAGTCCGTTTCGGCTGGCTCTGGGCTGCCTCAACTCAGTTGAGGC
>NZ_JBFAMR010000088.1:0-30123 GCF_040656595.1 Actinoplanes sp. NPDC049802 | reverse complement strand
CCACGGTGTCCACCACAGAACTGGTACTACGTTCTGACGGCGGGCGATCCAACGGCGTCAAACCCTCCCTTTCCTCTACTTTCACCTACCTGTTAACCACTGCCCGCCGGTGTCGGAGCCCCACGCGACTTCGTGGCCCCGCACACGTGCGGCGGATCTCCTGCATCAGGCGGAGCCCCGAAACTGCGCCGGCCCTGCCTGCGATTGCCCTGACCTGGAATTACGTCAAGGTCTTGACCTGCACTTACCTTGCATGCGGTGACGTGCTTCCACCGCAGTTACCGAGCGAGCCACGAGAACTTCCGGGCCCTGCTTTGACGCTCGGCCTGTCACGTCGGCGTCTTTTACCGATCTCCGTCGTCAAAGGGAGAAACCTTACCCTGCCCGACCGAGGAAATCTAGTCTTCGGGAACCAAGTTTTCTCGGCCGCCGCGGAGGGCTTTCCATACGCATCGACGCGCCCGTCAGGCACCACCCGGTAGCTCGGCAGTAGCGGTGAGAACCGGCCGGTCGGGTACAGCCGCGGACGGCGGGCAGGCCATTCGCGCCGGCGTCGTAGTCACTGATCGACTGCGGAGGGGCACCACGGTCTACGACCCGCTGGGCAAGATGTTCGTCACCAGCCTCGCGGCCTTCGCCGAGTCGGTCTGCCTCGCTCGGCGGCGAGTCACCGATCGCGTGGGCGACGGGTGACGAACAGGCCATTCGGTCCCACTTGGGCACCACCAGAGTGTCTTCGGACCGGACCGCCGCCGACCCGGGCTTTTCTGGCGGGCTCGAGGCTTGGGGCGACATCGTTCACGGCCTGTTCACTTGCCCCCCACGGAGGAAGCTCAGGCAGCATTGAGCCAATGAACGCTGAAGTCCTTCGCTGGCGACGCGGGCCCGAGTCCACGCCGCCCTCGGTGACCCCGCCCGTCTCGCGATCGTCGACGCGCTCACCCTCGGCGACGCCTCCCCGGTGAGATCGCCGCCGACTTCGGCATGCAGAAACGGACGCTGGACGACGACAAGATCAAGATCGAGTGGAACTCCGTGGTCGAGGAGATCCTCGGCACCGACGGCAAGGTCGTCGGCGCCCGTCTCCGCAACGTGCAGTCCGGTGAGACCAAGGTCCTCGACGTCACCGGCGTGTTCGTGGCGATCGGCCACGACCCGCGCAGCGAGCTGTTCAAGGACCAGATCGAGCTCGACGACGAGGGCTACGTCAAGGTGCAGCCGCCCAGCACCCGGACCGAGCCCGGCCGGCCAGCGCGAGCCCGGCCGGCCGGGCTCGACATCACAGACGACAGCAGCCCACGGCCGGCATGAAGAAGCGGCACGCGCTCCCCGCCCACCGGCTGCCGCGACGTGCGTTCCACGATGGCCGGCCCCGTCAGCGGCCCCGGCACGACCGTGGCTGATCGCCCTACCGGGTACGTCCCAGTGGCGGCCCCGCCAGGGCAGGAAAGTAGAGCCGCTGGGAAACGGGCCGCCCGGCCGTGTACGGCGTTCACCGCAGGGACGTGGTTTCTCCGGCCGGTTTCGGCGGGCAGATGAGTCCGTTCGGGTCGATCAGTACCGTCGGCGCAGCACGAGCAGGCTGCGGGTGGTCAACGACAGGCGCTCCTGCGCCTTGACACTTTCGGAGGCGATCGCCAGCAGCGGGTCGGCGGTGTCGACCAGGACCTCCCACGCCTGCCCGTACGCCGGATCGGGCAGAGTGAACTCGACCTGCCGCGGTGACGGGTTGAAGAGCAACAGGAAAGAGTCGTCGGTGATCCGATCCCCGAGCGCATCGGGTTCCGGGATGCCGTCACCGTTGAGGAACACGCCGATCGAGTCTGCTGCCGCGGCATGCCAGTCGTGCCCGGACATGGGCTTGCCGTCGTGGCGCAGCCAGGCGATGCCGGGAAGTGGTGAGTCACCGGCCGGTTCACCGGTGAAGAACCGGCGGCGGCGCAAGATCGGATGCTGGGCACGCAGCCGGGTCAGCTTACGGGTGAACACGGCCAGTACGTCATGCTGCCGGGCGTCGATCCAGTCGATCCAGCTGAGCTCGTTGTCCTGGGCGTAGACGTTGTTGTTGCCCCGCTGGGTCCGGCCCAACTCGTCACCGTGCGCGATCATCGGCACGCCCTGGCTCAGCAGTAGGGTGGCCAGGAAATTCCGCTTCTGCCGCTCCCGCAGGCTATCGACCTGGGGATTCTCGGCCGGGCCCTCGACGCCGCAGTTCCAGGAGCGGTTGTGGTTCTCACCGTCGCGGTTGCCCTCGCCGTTGGCGTCGTTGTGCTTGTTGTTGTAGGACACCAGATCGTGCAGGGTGAACCCGTCGTGCGCGGTGACGAAGTTGATCGACGCGATGGGCCGGCGCCCATCGATCTCGTACAGGTCCGAGCTGCCGGTGAACCGGGAGGCGAACTCGCCGAGGCTGGACGGCTCGCCGCGCCAGAAGTCGCGGACCGAGTCGCGGTACCTGCCGTTCCACTCCGTCCAGTTCGGCGGGAAGCCGCCGACCTGATAGCCGCCGTCGCCGACGTCCCAGGGCTCGGCGATGAGCTTGACCTGGGAGACCACCGGGTCCTGGTTGACCAGGTCGAAGAACGCGGCGAGCCGGTCCACCTCGTGGAACTCGCGGGCCAAGGACGCGGCCAGGTCGAAGCGGAACCCGTCGACGTGCATCTCGGTCACCCAGTACCGCAGCGAATCCATGATCAGCCGCAGCGACTCGTGGTGCCGCACGTTCAGGCTGTTCCCGGTGCCTGTGGTGTCGTAGTAGTGCTGCTTGTCGTCGTCGACCAGGCGGTAGTACGCCGGGTTGTCGATGCCCCGGAAACTGAGCGTGGGGCCGAGGTGATTGCCCTCCGCGGTGTGGTTGTAGACGACGTCCAGGATCACCTCTATGCCGGCCTGGTGCAGCGCCTTGACCATCGCTTTGAACTCCTGCACCTGCCCGCCGACCCCGCCGAACGAGGAGTAGCCGTTGTGCGGGGCGAAGAAGCCGATCGTGTTGTAGCCCCAGTAGTTGCTCAGACCGCGCTCGACCAGGCCGCTGTCGTGCACGAACTGGTGCACCGGCATCAACTCGACGGCCGTCACGCCGAGCCGCCGCAGATACTTGATCATCACCGGGTGGGCCAGCCCGGAGTACGTGCCGCGGACGTCCGCCGGGATCTCCGGGTGGTTGATCGTCATGCCCTTGACGTGCGTCTCGTAGATCACCGTCTGATGGAACGGGATCTTCAGGGGACGATCGTTGCCCCAGTCGAAGTACGGGTTGATCACCACGGACCTCGGGGCGTACGGGGCCGAGTCGGCGTAGTTGAAGCTCGCCGGATCGTCGAAGTGGTAGGCGAACAGGGACTCGTCCCACTCGATACGCCCGTCGATCGCTTTGGCGTACGGGTCGAGCAGCAACTTGCTCGGGTTGCACCGTAGACCTCGGAACGGGTCGTACGGCCCGTGCACCCGGTAACCGTACCTCTGCCCCGGGACCGTCCGCGGCAGATAGCCGTGCCAGACGAACGCCTCCCGCTCCGGCAGGTCGATCCGGGTCTCCCCGCTCTCGTCGGACAGACACAACTCGACTCGTTCAGCCACCTCGGAGAAGAGCGCGAAGTTGGTGCCGCCCCCGTCGTAGGTGGCACCAAACGGGTACGGGTTGCCCGGCCAGATCTTCATCGGAATCCTCTCCCTCATGCACCGTCGAGCCGCTGGCTACCCCGATTGGCGGAGACCAGACCTGCCGACCGGCGACTTGTCGATCGAGTACGGCGCGCGACCCGATACACGGCGTGTAGGAGGTGCTCTTCGCGGGCAGGGGGCCGACAGCCTGACCTTTCCGATGGTGGCTTTTCTTGTGAAATGTTGTGGTTAAGTCGAGGCTTCGGGGGTGCGTTGGCGAACGGTGGATTTCGGTGGGCACGGTTCTGGTGGTCGATGACGAGCCGGATCTGCGGTTCGTGCTGCGGCGGATCTTCGCGCGGGCCGGGCATGAGGTGACCGAGGCCGGTGATGGCGCCGCCGCTCTGACCGCGATTCACCAGTCACCACCGGATCTGGTCGTGACCGACATGATGATGCCGGTCATGGACGGTGTCGAACTGATCCGAGCGCTGCGGGCCGACCCGGCGACCGCAGCGATTCCGATCCTGTCGGTCAGCGGGGACTGGCAGCTGGCGGTCGACGCCGACGCGGCGCTGGCCAAGCCCTACCAGTGCACCGAGGTGCTCGCGGTGGCCGAGGGCCTGCTCCGGGAAGGACGCACGAAGTGAAACGGCTGTCGACCGGGCTGGCGGACCTGGACCTGATCCTGGGCGGCGGGCTGGAGCCGGGCTCGGTGGTGGTTCTGGCCGGGCCACCGGGGACGGGAAAGACGATCCTGGCGCAGCAGATCTGCTTCACCAACGCCACTGCCGAGCACAAGGCCGTCTTCTACACGACCCTGTCGGAGCCGCACTCGAGACTGGTCGAGCACCTGCGGGGGTTCGCGTTCTTCGACTCCGCGGCGGTGGGTCCGAAGGTCGAGTTCGTGCACCTGGGCGACCTGCTGCACGAGGACCTGGGGCCACTGATCGACGAGGTGGTCGCCAAGGCGTTCGACGAACAGCCGGTCGTGGTCGTGATCGACAGCACCAAGATGCTGCAGGACATCGTCAGCGGCCACGCTCTGCGGACGGCGCTCTACAAGCTGACCAGCCGCGTCGCGCACAGCAGGACGGTCCTGCTGCTGTTGGGGGAGTACACCCCCGAGGAGTTGCAGGCAAAGGTCGAGTTCTCCCTGGCCGACGGCATCATCCAACTGTCCTACCAGCCGCGCGGTCCGGTCGACTGGCGCGGCCTGCGGGTCGTCAAGATGCGAGGCACCGCCCACCTCGGCGGCACCCACACGGTGCACATCACCGGCGACGGATTCCGGGTGTACCCGCGGGTCGAGTCGTTCGTGCGCGACGATACGGCACCCGGCGACGGGCGGATCCGCTCCGGGATCATCGGACTCGACGCGTTGACCGGTGGCGGGATCCCGCGGGGGGATGCCACTCTCATGCTGGGTCCCTCCGGCGCGGGCAAGAGCATCAGCTGTCTCAACTTCCTCGCCGAGGGCCTCGCTCAGGGTGAGCGTTGCCTCTACATCACCTTCCAGGGCACCGCTGATCAGCTGACCGCCATGGCGGGTACGTTCGGGTGGGACTTCGCGGCCGCCCGCGCCAGCGACCAGCTGTTGATCTCCCACGTACCGATGGGCAGTCTCGACCTCGACGTGCTGGCCGCTGTGATCCGTCACCGTCTCGCCGACGGGACGACTACCCGGGTCGTGATCGACAGCCTGGCCGAGATGGCCTACGCGGCCCGGGAAGCGGACCGGTTCCCCGCTTACCTGCGCAGTCTCGCCGGCACGGTATGCAGCGCCGGGGCATCGTTGTGGGTCACCGGCGAGACGACGACGTTCGGGCCGATGGCAGACCCTCTGGTCGGCCTCATGTTCCTGTTCCACAACGTGGTCCAGATCCGTTACATCGAGCACTGTTCCGAGACCGGCCGGGCCCTGAGCGTCCTCAAGATGCGCGGCAGCCGCCATGACAACGGCATGTACGCATGCGACATCACCGGCAGCGGCGTCACCGTCGGTGACCGGCTCCAACAACTCACCGGACTGCTCGGCTGGAGCGCCCTGCGCAACTGCCCGCACACACCGGGCCACGACGACACCCCGACCGCGATCTGACCTGCCATCCGGACGCCGCCTGCCACGCGCGAGGCCGGCATCGGCTGGCGTGGCTTTCGTTCGTCATCGGCACCAACCGGGCTTGACGGCGCGGGGAACGGGCGCCTTTCGACGCGATCGGTCAGGACTCGATGCGGCGGGCAGCCTCGCGGACCAAGTCCCGGGCCCGGTCGGCGGCCGCCAGTACCGGGCCGGCGACGAGGTTGGCCGTCGCGGACTCGGCCCCAGGGTGGGGGCGCGTCGGCGCGGCAGCCTCCGCGGCTCGTACCACGTCGGCGAGGCCGCGTAGCCGGTCCGCCGGCACCTTGGCGCGCAGCTGCGGAAACTCGTACCGTTCTTCGTGGCGCGCGTGGGTGAGGACAGCGTTGCGCAGCAGCAGCAGCGAGGTCTCGAACCCGTCGCTGTCGACGTCGGCATCGATCAGGGCTGTCAACATCTCCTTGGCCTGGCGCTCTTCCTGCAGACGATCGTCGACGATGCCGTCGGCGCCGTCGGCGATGGTGCGGCTCAGCGGGTGTACGACCTCCTCCTCTGCGGTCTCGTGCACCGCGAGCAGCCGTACCAGGTCGTCGAACGCCCGCTGCCTCGCCTGCCCGGAAGCGCCGATGACAAGTAGGAACTGTTCCTCGATGCGGGCATGCTGGGTTAGTAGCAGGTCCACGACGTCGACATCGGTGCCGGTGGGAAGTGCGGTGTCGGCGGTCCGGCGGTCAGGCATGGCGGGGCCCCTCCGTTGCGCGCAGCGACTCGACAGGATGCGGGCCCTCCGTCTCCAATCGGTACTCGTCGCCGAACACCTCCCGGTGGGCGTCGATGACGACCTCGCTCGGCGGTTTCTCGCCGCCATGGATGCGTTCCTGCATCTGCTCGAAGCGCTCGTGCGCCTCGCGCACGTACCCGGCACCGAGTTTGGTCAGGTCGATCTGGGTGGCGAGCAGATGGCGCAGGTACTCCTTGTTCGGCTCGAACTTCAGCGGCTCCGGCAGGCCGGTGTCGCCGACGATCTGCTCGGGCTCTCGGCCGTCGTGGACGCGCAGCAGGTCGGCGGCGTGCTGGAGTTGGGCGAGTTCCATCTGCAGGTGAAGCTCCCAGACGGCTTTGATGCGCGGGTCGCTCTCCTGCTCCATGAACGACCAGTACAGCCAGCACTCGTTGTACTCGTGCGTGACCAGCCGCTCCCACCACGTCTCGCCCGGGTCCACCAGGGACTCGTAGTGGGTCACATGCTCCTGCTCGATGAGGCTGATCTCCTGGTACAACTGCCGGGCGATCGGCTCCATGTACTGCGGGCCGGTGTTCATGTAATAGAGCATCACCTGCTGTTCGGCGGACAGGATCGTCAGCGCGTGCAGCTTCGACCGCGGATCGACGGCGTCCTTGTCATACGGGTCGTTCACGTTGTCGAACGGGTGCCGGAACTCCGCCACCGTCGGGCGGCCCGGCATCACCTCGGTGACCCCGTCGACGATCTTCTCCGCCTTGCGGCGCTCGACCATCTCATACAGATTGGCGTATCGGTACAGGTGGTCGAAATCCTCAAGCACCCCGAATTCGTACGCCTGCCTCAGGTACGGGTCGGGTTCGTGACGGGCCACCCACGCCGTCAGGTCGACCGCGACCTGCTCATAGCCCAGCGTCGTCTCCAGCACGCTCGCCAGCCCCGGCAGTAACCAGTTGACCACCCGCTGCTGCTGGCTCTCCACGAACCGGGTGTAAGCCAGGTGCCGCTTGACGTCGGCGTCGGGGCAGACGCGGGCGAACTGGTGCGAGAACATGATCGCCTCGGCCTCGATGCCATTCATCGTGATGATCCGGCAACGGGTATAAGGGTCGACCGCTTCCGGATCGATCGGTTCGACGTTCAGCTCGCGCCAGTTGCGGATCTGCTGATCCAACGGGATCCCTTTGTGATCGAGCGGATTGAACATCATCACTCCCCTAACGCACTGGCGATCTGCCTGGCCCCCTCGTACCCTGCTCGGCTCATATCAACCTGCGGTTTTCCTGCCTATTCACAGGGTAGGGAGCGGCATCGGAGCGAAGGAGAAACCATGGCCTCGGATGCCGTAACCCTGATCAAGAACGACCACCGTCTGATGAAAGAGCTGTTCGCCCAGCTCAAACATGGTGACGAGAATCGGCGCGCTCTGGTAGCCGAGATCGAGGCCCGGCTCAGCGCGCATGCCCGCGCCGAAGAGACCGAGGTGTACCCGATCATCGCCAAGGCGACCGGTGAGAAGGCCGACCTGGAGCACGGCACCTACGAGCACTTGGAAGCCGAGCACAAACTCCGCAAGGTCCGCAACTTGATCGACTCGCCGCATTTCGACCAGGCACTTGAGGAGTTCGTCGCCGCCGTCGAACACCACATGGAAGAGGAGGAGTCCGAGCTTCTTCCCGCCTTGGAGAAGGCTACGGACAAGAAGACCCTAGACCGGCTGGGAGCGACGTTCGAGCGGGCCCGCATCGACGAACTCAGCACAAGCGGATACGAGCAGCCACCCGGAACCGCCCGACACGACACCGACGACCTCGCGAATGCCACGCGCGACGAACTCTACGAAAAGGCCCAGAAGGCCAGCATCCCCGGCCGGTCACACATGAGGAAAGAAGACTTGATCGAGGCCCTCCGCGACCAGACCTGACCTCCTGCCCGCTGGACCGCTCGGCCGCGCTGATTCAGCTGCGCCCGTACTGAAACGTCGCCGCCATCCGATCACCGGCGGATCACCGCTCGCCCTGTCAGCCGCCCATCGGCGGGCACGTCTACGAAAGTCTGTCGCTGACGTCGAGCACGGGTGGCGAAGCGCCTGATCCATCGATAATCACGCCATCATAGGGCTGCGGCGGCGTGTCATGCAGAGAATGCAAAGGTTCGGTGGGGGTTCGCGGATGCTGTCGTGGATATTAGTGGGGAGTGTTCTCGGCGGATGACCCGCCGGGCGGGTCTTCTCCGGAGGCGGTCGTGGAACTGCAGTCGTCGGCTCGGGCCGGTCGAGGTTGCACTGTGGTGCGGGTGAGTGGTGAGCTCGACATGGACACCACGTCGTTGCTGCAGGACTCCCTGCAGGCGGCCGTCGACGCGGGTGCACGTCAACTGGTGCTGGACTGCGAGGAGTTGACCTTCATGGACTCCAGCGGCCTGGGCATGCTCCTGGTTCAAGGAGCTACGCGACCGTGGTGGCAGGTTGTGCCTGGCGGCAGTGCAGCCGCCCGTCGGCTACGTGTTGCGGGTGGCGGCGGTCGATCAGGTGATGGACGTGTACGACTCGGTGGCCACAGCTGAGGCGGGCATGCCCCCGGCGGAGCCCTGAAGCCGGCGCTGTCGGGTCAGCGGTGGTCGGCGGAGGTGGGGGCGGAACGGTCGGCGCCCGCGTCGGCGCGCCTCGCCCGCCCGTGGTGGCCGTGCCAATCGATGATCAGCATGGTGGCGTCATCGGCAAGGGTCGGGCCGGCCACGGCGAGGACCGCGTCGGCCAGTGCGCGAGCAGCTTCGCGGGGATGTAGGCCGGCGGTCGACCGGAGCCGGGCCGACAGGTCCAGAGCGGCGGCTTTGCGTTCGCGCATACCGTCGGTCACGATCACCAGCCGGTCGCCGGCAGGAGTGTGACCGAACCCGCGTGGCAGTCGGACCCGGGAAACACGCCCAACGGGAAGTTGCGGGGCAGTTCCAGCCATCGGACGTCGGCGTCGCGTACCAGCAGCGGCGGCACGTGCCCCGCGTTGATCAGGCTGCATACGCCGGTGCGCAGGTCAAGGCGTCCGAGTACGGCGGTGATGAAGGCGCCTCGATTCGGGGCGTGCTCGGCGACCGCGGCGCTGGCCGTGCCGGCCTGTTCGGTCAGGCTGTGGCCGGCCCGGCGGGTGTTGCGAAGGCTGCCCACGCCGAGAGTGGCGGTCAACGCGCTGGCCACTCCGTGACCCATGGCGTCGGTGACGCTGAAGTGCAGGATGTCACGGGCGACGCTGTAGTCGAAGGTGTCCCCGCCGACACTCGCCGCCGGTTCGAGCCAGCCCGACAGGGTGAACGAGCCGCCCTCGCAGGTGAAGGCGGCGGGCAGCAGCCGACGTTGGATCTCGGCCGAGAGATTGAAGGCGGTGGTGCGCTGTCCCCATTCGAACAGGTCGGTGTGGCGCCGGTTGGCGATCACCACGAAGGCCAGGGCGTGTGCGGTTCGAGTGATCTCGTCGAGTGCGGACGCCGCGGGCCGGGCGGCGAGGTCGATCTCCAGCAGGCCGATGACCTCGCCGCGTTCGGTGACCGGGGCGAGCACCGTACATCCGTCGCCGGTCTGCAACACCTGCACATTCTGGGTACGTATCGCCTCTTCCTGCGGCCCGCCGTCGAACGGGATGACGGTCGCGACCTCACCGCCTTCGCGCCGGCCCGCCGGGCCGGTTTCCAACTCGTCGTACGTCAACCGCACCAGAGCCCGGCCGCTGAGATCGGCGATGAGCAGTGAGATGCGGCGAGCGTGCAGAGCCACACCGAGTTCGCGGGTGACGGCTTCCACCGCCTGGGCCGGCGCCGCGTCTTCGGCTGCCGCCAGCAGCCCGGACAGCGCGGCCTTGACGTTCGACTCCATGTCGGAAGCATACGGACGACCACCGTGAGCAACTCCCGACGCATCCGGATCGCAACGCCTCGGGGGCTGCTGGCCGGGCACACCGGTTCTGCTATGCATCCCGGACGCCTCCGGCGGACGAGGCCTGCACCTGGTCCAACACGCCGCCACCCGATGTGGGCACCGGCTCATAACCGACGGCAAGGTCGTTTGGGCAGCCTTCGCACCTGGGGGTGTGGTCGGCTCCGGGATTCGGGCCTCGTTGGGCAGCGGTCGTGGCGTTGGGTCCTCTGCTGCACCCGTCATGGGTTAAGAAAAGGGGATGCAAGCCCATCACGGCTCCCCCGAGCGGGCCGGTCGTGACCGCCGGCGGCCCGGCCCGCGACAATTGCGGACTGCCGCGCGGTGACATGCTGTTCGAGCAGTTGCTGGACGCTGCACCGGACCCGACTGTAGGTGTCAATGCCGCCGGTCTGATCGTGTTCGTCAACGCTCAGGCCGTTCGCATGTTCGGCTATCCCCGCGAAGAGTTGCTGGGTCATCCGATCGAGATTCTCGTTCCGGATGACAAGGCCGTCGGACACCGTGGTCTGCGGCAGCGGTATTTCGCCGCCGCCAGCCACCGCGCGATGGGCGCCGGAGAGCCTTTGTATGCCCGGCGCAAGGACGGCAGCGTGTTTCCTGCAGAGATCAGCCTGTCCGGGCTGCACACCGATAACGGCCTGCTGGTCTCCGCGGCAGTGCGCGACGTCAGCGACCGGCTGCGTACAGAAACGGAACAGGCGAAGCTACGCGAGGAGGCTCAACGGGCGAAACTGCAGAACCAGTTGCAGCACACCCAGCGCATCGAAAGCCTCGGCCAGCTCGCCGGCGGCATCGCCCACGACTTCAACAATCTGCTCGCCGTCATCATCAACTATGCCGAGTTCGTCACCGACACCACCGCTGACCACCTCGACGAACGCGGCGGTGAACGCTGGATCGACGAGGTGAACCGTGACGGCCGGCAGATCCTGCGGGCCGCCCGCCGTGGCGCCGACCTGACCCGCCAACTGCTCGCCTTCGCCCGCCAGGACGTCGCCCGCCCCGAAGTCATCCGCGTCGCCGACGTCGTCCACAACGTCGAGGCCATGCTTCGTCGCTCCCTGGGCGAGCACATCCTGCTCAGCACCCACTGCCCGAGCGACTGCGGACCCGTGCTGTTCGACCCCAGCCAGCTCGAACAGGTTTGGTCAACCTCGCCGTCAACGCGCGCGACGCCATGCCTACCGGCGGTGTGCTGACCATCGACACCGCGAGCGTGCTCGTCGACGCGGACTACCTGACCCAGTGCCCCGGCCTCGCCGTCGGGGAGTACACCCGGCTGCGGGTCAGCGACACCGGCACGGGGATGCCTCAAGAGGTCATCGATCGGGTCTTCGAACCGTTCTTTACCACCAAAGCGCCCGGTCAGGGCACCGGGCTCGGTCTGGCCATGGTCTACGGCCTGGTCACCGGTGCCGGCGGCACCGTGAACATCTACTCCGAAGAAGGCATGGGCACCACGATCACGATCATGCTGCCCGTCACCGACCAGTGCCCCCATGCGACCCCGAAGACCTCCGGGCGCTCATCGCAGGAGATACGCGGGCACGGCGAGACCGTTCTACTCCTCGAGGACGAACCCGCTTTGCGGCAGGTCTGCCAGCGCCTGCTGACCGCGGGTGGCTACCACGTCCTGGCCCCGGACGACAGCACCGCCGCCCTCGACACCGCCCGCCGGCACCGAGGGCGCATCGACCTGCTGCTCACCGACGTCGTCATGCCGCACCTGCTCGGCACCGCGCTCGCCGAACAGGTCACCGCGCTGCACCCCGAGACCGGCGTGCTGTTCATGTCCGGCTACGACACCCCAGTCCTGGCCGCCCAAGGCACCCTCGACCCGCACATCACCCTGCTGGAGAAACCGTTCACCCGAACCCAACTGATCGCCGCCGTACATCAGGCGCTGCACGGCGAGAGGCCACCACCGGCGGCACCGCGCTGACCATCGCGATCGAGCTCGGGATGTCCGTCCTCGATGCGGTACGAGTATCCAGCGGACACGGGTACGCACCCCGTCCCGTCCCGGTGGGCATGAGCGCCTCTGGCGAGCATGTCCTGAACCGCCTCGAGGACCTCCATGGGGGTGAACGGCTTGAGCACCATGCCGCAGGCGCCCGCCTGGCTCGGGCGAGGATCAGCGGGCACCAGATCGCCACTGATGATCATTACGGGAATATCGCACAGCATCGGGTCGCCACGAAGCGCGCGGCACAACGTCAAGCCGTCCAGGACGGGCATGTCCAGATCCACCCGCCGTCCGCGATCATGGTGAACTCGATCCGCCGGGTCACGAACCACGGATGCGGCCGGCCCGCCGTCAGGTAGGCCCAGCGGCATCGACGCGCTGCGCCGTGATCGGATTCCGTGCCCGGGCGCCGCCGGGCCTGGCGGGTGAGGGACACGAATCTATGGGTAGAGCGGTTTCATGGCCTCCGAACCGGTGCGTGACGCACACCGAACCGCAGAGACGATGTACGACACCGCCGAGGCGCTGGAACGCGCCGAGCAGACGCTGCATCGCAGCGCTGACGCGTCGCCGGACGACGCCACCGCCGCACGCCTGGACCGCCTCGGCGACGCGGTCACCACCGAGGCCGAGGATATTTCGCGGCGGGCCGAGCGCTTGTCACCACGTACGCATACGCCGCCGTCGAGCAGCCCACCTCGGTGATGACACTCCTGTTTCAGGAGGCGGGGGACTCCGCCGGTTTCCGCGGCGGAACAGCATGGAGGAGCCGGCGAACCGCTGGTCGGCGGTCATCTCGTGCTGGTCGACGTCGCCGCGGTGGTCGCCCTCTACACCCTGGCCACCCTGCGCGACCGCCGGGGCGCTCGCCGCCGTAGCACTGACTGCGGCCGCGATTCCCTGGCAGCCGGGGGCCTGTTCGACCTGGCCAATCTGGTCCCGGCCAACTACGCCTTGAACGCCGTGCGCCGACGACCCGCCGGACAGCCTGCGCCTGCCCCGTCTCTGGCCGAGATCGGCGCTCTGCTCGACGGCTTCCGGCAGGCCGGTTACGACATCCGGGTGACGCACAACGGCACGGCTCAACTGTTGGGCGGCGCCGGTGACCTCGCCGCGTACCGCGTCGTGCAGGAGGCGCTGACCAACGCAGGCGAGCACGGCACGGCCCGGCGGGCCGAGGTGGGTGACCGCTGGCCGGCCGCCGACTCGCACTGACCGAACCGCCAAGAACACCGCAGTCCTGGGATACACCCGCAAAGGGGGGTCGGCGAACCGGAGCCACCCTCAAGAGTGACGCGTCGCCCATCGCGGGTGATCTTGGACGGGTCGAGGACAAGAGGGTGTGCGGCTAGGCAAGCTTGTCCAGCGCGTCGAGGATGTCGGAGGGTTCGGCTCTGACGGTGTAGTCGCTGGCGACGAAGGCCCACCGGATGGTGGCCTGGCTGTCGATGACATACGTCGCGGGTAGCGGCAGGGTGCGGGCGTGACCGGCGTTCACGCGCTGCAGGTCGATGTTGAGGCCTGCGTAGACGGCGGCCAGATCATCGGGTAGGTCGAAGGCCAGTCCGTACTGTTTGGCGGTGTCAGAGCCGATGTCGCTGAGCACCTCGAAGGCCAGGTCGTGCTTCTCCGCGAGGGAGAGTGACTCGTCGGGGATCTGGGGCGAGATGGCGACCAGCAGGGCGCCGCGTGCGGTGATGGCGTCGTGGCTCTGCTGCAGGGAACGCAGCGCGATGTTGCAGTAGGGACACCAGGCGCCGCGGTAAAAGGTCAGCACCACGGGACCGTCGGCCAGGAGCGCGTCGAGGTGGACGAGTCTTCCATCCGCCGACGGCAGGCTGAAGGTCGGCGCAAGGTCGCCCGCGGTCAGGGCGCGGTCGGCTTGGCCGGAGTCGGCGAGTTCCTGCCCGGCGCGGTTCATGATCTCTCGGATGTAGGCGGGGATGTGTTCCTGTCGGCTGTCGTAGAAGGCGCGCAGTTCGGCGTTGAGGCTCATCAGGAATCCTCCGGCGAGAATGTTGGAACGGTCGTTTCAAGATAGCAGCGACGGCGCCTCCGGGCCAGGACCAGGGACCCGAGTCGGGGAGTATCTTGGAACTTCCAGTACAAGATGACGAGGTAGGCCATGCCGGACATCAAGCACTTCGATCCGGACACGATCCTGGACACGGTCGTACGGCTCTTCTGGAAGCAGGGTGCGGCCTCGACCGGGATCCAGGACATCGTCACCGCGACCGGCCTCAACCGCTCCAGCCTCTATGCCACGTTCGGCAACAAGCAGCAGCTCTACATGGCCGCCCTCGAGAGGTACGTCAGCGCCCGTTCACACCCCGTCCTGGGCCGCCTGACGGAGGACGATCGCGGACTGCCCGCAGTCGTCGACTTCTTCGACAGCCTCATCGACACCCGCTGCTCCGGCGAGTACGCCCGGTGGGGCTGCATGATCTCCAACGCACACGCGGGTGCCGAGAACGGTGACGGTGACGTCCGGGCCGTACTCGACCGCCAGCATCACCGCCTGCGCGACGCGCTGCACACGGCACTCACCACCGCGCAGGCCAAGGGCCAACTGGCCGGGAACGCCGACCCCGGCACGGCCGCCGAGGTTCTCGCGCTCCTGGCCCACGGGGTGAACCTGCGCTCGCGTGCCGGAGCAGACGCCGCAGAGCTCCGCCGGACCGTCACCGCAGCCATCGCCGGGATCACGGGGCACGCCGGCTGATCCGCTGTCCACCTCGGCCGCGCGGCTCACGACTACCACGGCCGGGATCCGGCTTCCTCAAGTCGTAAGAATCTGCGCCGCGCGGAACAACTACCGTCTGTCTCATGAAGAGACTCGCACTGTCGGTGGTCACGGTGGCATTGGCTCTGGCAGGGTGCGGACGCGCGACCGAACCGGCGGAGACCGCCGCTCCCACACCGGCGACGGCGACGACCGCGACCGTCACCGGCGGCGCGGCACCGGCGGGCTCCTCCGCCGCCACGATGCCGGCTCAGCAAACGCCCGCCGTGCTCCGCTTCACCGGTACGACCCTGGACGGCGCCGCGTTCGACGGCGCCAGCCTGACCGGCAAACCGGCCGTCTTCTGGTTCTGGGCGCCCTGGTGCCCGAAATGCCAGGCCGAGGGCCCGGCCGTCGCGAAGATCGCGGAGAAGTACCGCGACCGCGTCACCGTCGTCGGCGTCGCCGGCCTCGACCCCAGCACCGCGAAGATGAAGCAGTTCGTCGACCGTACCGGCACCTCGAAGCTGTCCCAGCTCAACGACACCGCCGGCGCCCTCTACAAGCACTTCCGGGTCACCAGCCAGTCGTCGTACCTGTTCGTCGACCCGGCCGGCGGCACCGAGTCCGCGACCGGCCCCCTCGACGAGGCCGAACTGTCCAAGCTGATCGAACAGCACCTGATCTAGATGGACGATTTCGCTTTCGCGCTCGCCGCCGGCCTGCTCGCCGCGTTCAACCCATGCGGCTTCGCGCTGCTCCCATCGTTCCTGCTGCTGCTCGTGTCCGGCCCCGGCGGAGCGCTGCGCGCGCTGCGGCTCTCCGCCGCCATGACCGCCGGCTTCGTCACCGTCTTCGGCATCGCCGGCTTTCTCATCGGCGTGGTCACCGCCCCGATCCAGCAGCACCTGCCCTGGCTCACCGTGGTCATCGGCGCCGGCCTGGTCCTGCTCGGTGGCTGGCTGCTGTCCGGCCGCGAACTGCAGGTGCCGATCCCCCGGCTCACCGCCGGCGGCCCCACCGGGTCACTGCTGGGCCTTTACGGGTACGGCGCCTCGTACGCGGTCGCGTCGCTCTCCTGCACCATCGCCCCGTTCCTGGCCGTCACCGGGCTCGTCTCCGGCGGCGGGAACGTGCTCGCGGGCGTGGGCGCCTTCCTCGCGTACGGGCTCGGCATGGGTCTCGTCGTCGGCCTGCTCGCCCTGCTCGTCGCGCTGGCCCAGGACACCGTGGTACGCCGTACCCGCGCGGTGTTGCCCTATGTCTCCCGGGTCAGCGGCGCGCTGCTGCTGCTCGCCGGCGCCTACGTCGCCTACTACGGTTGGTACGAGATACGCGTCAACACCGGCGCCAGTGCCGACGATCCCCTCGTGAGCACGGTCGCCGAACTGCCCGGCGAGATCTCGAACCGCCTCGACGCCATCGGCGCCGGATGGATCGCCGTGGCGTTCGCACTGACCGCCACGATGGCCCTGCTGCTCCGGGCGAGGCGTGACCGAAGAGCCGGCAAGCCGCTCGATCAGCAGGTCGAGAAGATCGGGCCGGACACCGGCGGCCCTCGCTGATGCCGCGAACCTCGCGCCTGTGACGCCATCGGTGGCGCCTGCGCGGCCTGGGCCGATGTAGCTGCCGAATCGGCGAGGTGGCGCCCGCCCAGCCGGTCACCCGGGCCGGGCAACGGCGCCCTGGGACGGCATACGCCGACTGTCGGCCGGCAGCCCCGACGTCAACCCACCACCGCCTCGGCTTGCAGGACGAGCCAGAGCGGTTGCGTATGGCTAACGCCGCCAGGTTCATGACTTGCTCGCGGACGTGCGCTGGGCATACGGCCCTGCCGGTGTGTTCGCCTCATCGCAGTGGCTAAGCTTTGCAGCCGATGAACAGCCGCCCTTCGTACCGCGAAGCCAGCCGCGCACGGCTTCGGGACATACTCATTAGCGCCACTCGAGATCTGGCGGTGGAGCGCGGCTGGGAGAACGTGCGAATAGCCGACGTGGCTCATGCCGCCGGGGTCAGCAGGCAGACTGTCTACAACGAGTTCGACGGCAGGGCCGGCCTCGCCCAGGAACTTGCGCTACGGGAGATCGACCACTTCGTCACCGAGGTGCGGAGCCGGCTCTTCGACCATGGCAACGATGTACGCGCGGCGGGGCATGCTGCGATTCTGTACACCTTGCAAGAGGCGGCCCGAAATCCGTTGGTCCATGCCATCCTGACCAGCGTGCGTGGCGGTGCCGACGAGTTGCTCCCCTACCTGACCACCCGGTCCGGCGCGGTGCTGGCGGCCGCCGGAGCGGTGATCGAGGAGTGGGCCGGAGTCCATCTGCCCGACCTCGACCCGACAGCGGTCGCGCTGGCCGCCGAATCCATCGTGCGGCTGACCATCAGTCACATCATCCTGCCGCTCGCTTCCCCGGCCGAGTCCGCAAACGTGCTCGCCGAAGTATTCGTGCGCATGATGCGCTGAGCCATCGACGCGGCGACCGGACCGGCAATCGGAGGACGCCCCTGCATAGCGGGGGCGGTACACCGGGGACGCCCTCCGACCGCCCGATGCACTGTACATCAGGGGGCCCGGTGTCAATGAAGTTGGCAGATGCCGGATTGTCGACAAGGGAGACTAGTCATACCGTCATTCGTCAACTTACTTGACATGAAACGATGCATTGTAAAGCATCTATGGGCATGGACCTCGCCGTTACGTCATGGCGTGACACCAAGCGCCCTCTCTGGCCCCTCGCACTCGTCGTGCCCGCGCTCCCGTTCGTCGCCCTCCTGCTCGCCGAAACGACCGGCTCCGCCTGGGCCTGGTGGTTGACCCCGGCGTTCATCCTCGGCGTCATCCCGATCATCGACGTGCTCATCGGTGATGACCACGCCAACCCGCCCGAGGAGTTGGTCCCGGCGCTGCAGGCCTCTCCGTACTACCGGTGGATCACCTACCTGTTCCTGCCCGCGCAGTACGCCGCGCTCCTCGTCACCTGCGCGGCATGGGTCTCCGGCCCCGGAGCGATCGGTGGCATCGGCCTGGTGCTCACCGCCGGCCTGGTCAACGGCATCGCTATCAACACGGCACACGAACTCGGCCACAAACGGGAGACGGTGGAACGGTGGCTCTCCAAGATCGCCCTCGCACCCACCGGATACGGGCACTTCTTCGTCGAACACAACCGCGGGCACCACGTCCGCGTGGCGACTCCGGAGGACCCTGCCAGTTCCCGCCTCGGCGAATCGTTCTGGCGGTTCTGGCCGCGTACCGTGATCGGCAGCCTACGCTCAGCCTGGCATCTGGAGTCCCACCGCCATCGGCTGCGCTCGCGCAGCCGATGGCATCCCCGCAACGACATCCTCAACGCCTGGGCCATGACAGTCGCACTCTTCACCGCCGTGACCCTGGCCTTCGGCCCGGCCGTTCTGCCCTTCCTCGCCCTTCAGGCCGTAGTCGGATTCTCGGCGCTGGAAGCAGTCAACTACCTCGAGCACTACGGGCTGGCGCGGCAACGCAACGCCGCCGGCCGTTACGAGAAGGTCGACCCGCGGCACAGCTGGAACAGCGACCGGCTCACGACCAACATCTTTCTCTTTCAGCTGCAACGGCACAGCGACCACCACGCCAATCCGCTACGCCGCTACCAGACCCTACGCAGCTTCGAGATCTCTCCCCAACTGCCCGCCGGCTACGCCACTATGCTGCTGCTCGCCCTGATTCCGCCGTTGTGGCGTCGCGTCATGGACAAGCGGGTGCTCGCGCACTACGGCGGCGACGCAACTCGGGCCAACAGTGTGCCGAGCGCCGAGAACTACTGACCGAGCGCCGGAAACACCGTCGTGTCGCGCGGCTCTGGCTCACATCCGGTGGTTGCAGCGAGTAACGCCCAGTTCCCCGTCCGGGCAGCGTCGGGAGGGCGCTGGCTATCCACCGAAATGCGCATATCGCCCGCGTCTCGATCCTCACCACATGGCGCACGGCGACGCCGGTCCCCCTATTAGCCTCTGCGCGGCCCTCACGATGCGCCACCACCGAATGAGAGCCGCAGCCAGAAGTCAGGAGACCCGTGAACAGGCGGCCGCCTTCCGGAGGATCTCTCCGGTTCCAGCTCGGTGACCTTCGCCCCAGCCGGCACAGATCTGAGCTTCCCTTGTCGCGTTCAGCAACGCTCAGCTCACCCTCGACGGCATTGCTGCGGCCGGTCGAGGCCCCTACTCGGCTTCATTCACCGGGTGTCGCTTGAGGTGTCGCCGTCGGTCCGTGCACGACGGGGCGGCCGTCAACCCAGTCCACCGGGTCGAGCCAGAGCTGCCGGCCCGGGCTGATGCTGCCGACTGCATCCGGCGGCCATGCGTGGTAGAGCAGCCAGTTGCTACCGTTCGCGAGGGTGATCAGGTAACTGTGTCCGGGGCCGGCCGCGGCCGGGGTGGACTTGAGAATCGGGTTCTCGGCCGCGTCCGCGCACGGGCCCAAGGGGGTCTGGCAGGTGGCGTATCCCACCGCGTATGCGTCGGAGTCGAAGGCGTTGGCGGAGTAGAAGAGGTAGAGCCGGTCGTCGTGGCGCACCATCTGCGGCGCCTCGATCACGTGCACCTGCCAGGGCTTGTCGTTGGTCAGCAGCCGGGTCCGCTCGCCGGTGAGCGCCAGCCCGTCCACGGTGAGCCGCTGCCCGTAGAGGTGGGTGGGCGCTCCGATGTGGTTGCCGTCGTTCTTCCAGTACAGGTAGAGGGTGCCGTCGGTGTGCGTGTACGGGCTGGCGTCGATCGAGCCGCCCTCGTCGTCCTGGCAGATCAGCGGCTCGTCGGAGGCGTCGGTGAACGGGCCGTACGGGGTGTCGGACACGGCGGCGCCGATGCATTGCCGGTCGGCCCTGGCCCAGCGTGCGGTGTAGTAGAGCACGTACTTGCCGGCGGCGGTGCGGACCACCTCCGGCGCCCAGGTGTTGCCGCGCACGGCCCAGCGGCCCACCTCGGGCAGCGCGTCACCGGCCTCGGTCCAGTGCACGAGATCCGTGGAGGTCAGCAACGGCACGTTGGCGGTGGCGTTGTTGGTGCCGTACGCGTACCAGGTCCCGTCGGCGCTCACGACCCCCGGGTCGGGGAAGTTCTCCAGGTAAACGGGATTGGTGAAGCTGCCGGTCATGGAGCCTCCTGGCGACGTCGTGGGAATAGGACTGGGGGCGGTGCCGGTGCAGCCGGCGAGCGTGAGCACGGACACCAGCAGGATGAGCGGGCGCACCGGGGTCAGCCCTTGAGGCCGGAACGGGAGACACCCTCGATGATGTAACGCTGGGTGATCAGGAACAGGATGAGGACCGGCACGCTGGCCAGCGCGGCACCGCCCATGATCACCGGGTAGTCGATGTCATAAGCGCCCTGCAGAATGCTCAGGCCCGGCGGCAGCGTGAACGTGTCCGGACTGAACAGCACGTAGACCGGCCAGATGAAGTCGTTCCAGTTGCCCAGGAAGCTGATCACCGCGAGGGTCGCCAGTGCCGGCTTGGACAGCGGCAGGATCACCTTGATGAAGATCTGCCACGTGTTGGCGCCCTCCAACTGGGCCGCCTCCTCCAGTTCGCGCGGCAGGCCGAGGAAGAACTGCCGCAGGAAGAAGACCCCGAACGCGCCGGCCGCGCCGGGCACGATCAGCGCCCACAGGGTGTCCAGCCAGCCCAGCCGGTCGACGATCAGGAAGTTCGGGATGATCAGCGTGAACACCGGCACGAACAGGGTGGCGATGATCAGGCCGAAGACCAGCCGCTTGCCCGGGAACTCCAGGCGGGCCAGCGCGTACGCCGCCATCGACGCGACCACCAGGATCAGGGTGGCTTGCGCGGTGGCGGCGATCAGGCTGTTGAGGAACCAGCGCAGCACCGGCGTCTGCGAACTGCCGGAGAACAGGTCGTGGTAGGCCCTGGTGGTCGGCTCGTGCGGGAGCAACGTCGGCGGCACCCGGGTCGCCTCACCGGTGCTCTTGAATGACGTGATCATCATCCACACCAGCGGGGCGATGAAGACCAGGCTCATCCCGATCAGGATCGTGTACCAGGCGATTCCGCGTACTTTTCTCATGCTGCGTCCCGATCCCGGAAAAGGCGGAAAGTGATCACGCTGACGAGCAGCAGGGCGAGGGTCAGCACATAGCTCATCGCCGCGGCGCTGCCCATGTTGTACTCGCGCAGGCCCTTCTGGGCGATGTACATGATGGCGGTGCGAGTCTCGTTGCCCGGCGCACCCTGGGTGATCAGCAACGACTGGCCGAACATGTTGCTCGACGCCAGAATCGTATTGATCACCACGAAGACCAGGACCGGTCGCAGGCCTGGCAGGGTGATGTGCCGGAACTCGGCCCACCTGCCACCGCCGTCGATGCGGGCCGCCTCGTACAGCTCGCGGGGGATGTCCTGCACACCGGCCAGGTAGATCACCGCGTTGAAGCCGATGGTCCACCACACCGTGACGGCGACCAGCGAGATCCAGGCCCAGGGCAGCCCGGTGGTCCACGGCGTGCTGTCGGGCAGGCCGACCGCGCCGAGCAGGGCGTTCACCGCGCCGAGGTTGGGGTCCAGCAGGAATCGCCAGAGCACGCCGATGACCGCGACGCCCAGCACGTACGGCGCGAAGTAGACGGCGCGGAAGAAGGTACGGCCGGGGAACGAGCGGTTCAGCAGCAGCGCGAGCGCGAGCGGTACCGTCACCAGCAGCGGCACGCTGGCCAGGGTGAAGGTGCCGGTGGCCCGCATGCTCTGCCAGAACTCCTCGTAAACCGCCGAGCCGCTGTCCAGCAGTGCCTGGTAGTTGGCGAGGCCGACGAACGGCTTGCCGCTCAACAGGTAGTCCCAGTCGTGCAGGCTGACCCAGAATCCGTAGACCGCCGGCGCCAGCACGAACGTGGTGAAGAGCAGCGCGTAGGGCGCGAGGAACAGGTACGGGGTCGCGACCCCGACCCGGCGCAGGCGCCCGGCCGGGGCGGGGCCCGGACCGGCCGTGGTGTCGGCCGGCCCGGTGCGCCCCGCGGTGGAGACGCTTTCCTGCACCATGACGTCAGGCGCCGTACTTCTTGCGGTTGCTCTCAAGGATCTGCCCGGCCTTGCCGGCGGCGTCGGCCAGCGCCTTGCCCGGCTCCTTGCGCAGCAGGATCGCCTCGTTGACGGCGGTGTCGACGGTGGCCATGGCATCCGAGATGCCCGGGGTGGCGGGCAGGAACTGCAGATAGTCGATCTGGGTGCCGATCGCCGCCTGCTCCTTGAGGGCGGCGAACTCGGCGCCGTCGCGGATCTCCTTGCGGGCCGGGACCTGGCCACCCTTGGCCCACTCGATGGAATGCTGGCTGATCCAGTTGATGAAGACCTTGCCGGCGGTCAGCTTGTTCTGGTCGGTCTGCTTCTGCTTGAACTGCACGAACTGGTGGGAGCCGGCCCAAGCGGCCTTCTGCGTGCCGATCTGCGGCAGCGGCGCGACACCCCACTGCAGCGCCTTGTCCTCGCGCAGCGTGTTGATGGTCCAGATGCCGTTCCAGTTGAACGCGTTCTTGCCGTTGCGCAGCGCCACCACATCGGCGTCCTGAGCGACGTTCTTCGGGCTGTAGCCCTTCTTGACCAGGTCGGTGAGCCAGGTCAGCGCCTGCACTCCGGGCTGCTCGGCGAACATCGGCTTGGTGCCCTGCTCGTCGAAGAGCCGCCCGCCGAACTGCCACAGCAGCGACGAGAACTGCATCTCGCCGGTGAAGGGGAACGGCGTCGCCCAGTGTCCCTGCACGCCCTTGCTCTTGAGCTGCTCCAGCGCCGCCAGGTACGCGTCCGCGGTCGTCGGCGGCTTCTCAGGGTCCAGACCGGCCTTCTCCAAAACCGTCTTGTTGTAGAACATGCCGAGCGGGTGCACGTCCAGCGGGATGGCGTACCGGGTGTCGCGGTACACGCCGGCCTTCCAGACCGGCGGTGAGAAGTCCTCCTCGCTCAGGTTGAGCGTCTTGGCCAGGTCTTCGAGCGGCAGGATAACGCCGCGCGCGGCGTTGGTGGCGACGTGGTCGACGTGCATGATGCCCAGTTCGGGGCCGTTGCCGGTGGACACGGCCGCGGGCACCTTCTGGTAGTAGTCCGCCCACTGGTACACGTTCATCGTGACCTTGATGTTCGGGTGCTCGGTGTTGAACTGGTCGATCAGCTTCTTCATGAACGGCCCGTCACCACCGGTGAAGCCGTTCCAGAAGGCCAGTGTGACGTTGGGGCCGGTGTAGTCGGTGGCGGCCGGTCCGGCGTTCTTGCCGGCGCCGGTGACCTTGTCGCTGGGACCGCTGTCGCCGCAGGCGGCCAGCAGGGCCGCGCCGCCGACACCGAGACCGAGACCGAACAAATGACGCCGGCTGAGATGCGCGGGGTGGGTATTCACAGGACTACTCCTCTTTGAGCGGGGATGGATCGCAAAGGTTCAGATGGCTGCTGGGATGGTGCACCGGAGGGCGTGCCAGGAGACCGGCGGAAGCAGCACGGTGGCCCGTCCGCCGTCGATCACCGGCGCGGCCAGCCGCTGGGGCGTCACCCGGGCGGGGTGAGCCACGCTGTTGCGCGCGTGTGGGTCCTGGTCGGTCAGGGTGAGGTGTTCGGCGACGGCGAGGCCACCGAAAGCCCGCAGATCCAGCTCCAGGGGGACGGCCTGCTCGCCGCGGTTGACCGCGAAAAGCACCAGTTCGCCGCGGTGCTCGTCATGCACCGCGACGGCGTCCACGACGGGCACGTCACCGTAGCTGCCGGTACTCATCAGGGGGGCGGTGATCGCCGTACGCAGAACGGTGCCTCGCGCCAGGGCGGCGGTCAGCGCGAACGGGTGGAAGATGGTCTGCCGCCAGGCGGGGCCGCCCGGTTCGGTACGGATCGGCGCGATGATGTTGGCCAGCTGGGCCTGGCAGCCGACGGTCAGCCGGTCGGCGTGACGCAGCATGCTGATCAGCAGGTTACCCACCACCACCGCATCGGTGACGGTGTAGTCGTCTTCGATCAGGCGCGGCGCTTCCTCAGCGATCGGGCGGTCCTCCGGCTCGGTGAACCGCGACTGATACCACACGTTCCACTCGTCCAGAGCGAGCTTGATCCGCTTTCCGCGGCGTAGTTTCGCCCGTACGTGGTCGGCGGTGGCGATCACGTCGTCGATGAAGCCGTCCAGGTCCACTGCGGAGGCGCGGAAGCTCGCAGGGTCGACCTTCTCCGGATCGAAGTACTGGTGCAGCGATAGGTAGTCGACCTGGTCGTAGGCCAGCTCCAGGACGGTGGCCTCCCAGGCTGCGAACGTCGGCATCGCCGAGTTGGAGCTGCCGCAGGCGACCAGCTCGATGGTCGGGTCGACCTTGCGCATGGCGTGCCCGGCCCGGGACGCGAGGCGACCGTACTCGTAGGCGGTCAGGCTGCCGGTCTGCCAGGGCCCGTCCATCTCGTTGCCCAGGCACCAGAGCCGGATGTCGTGCGGCCGTGCCACACCGTGCTTGCGGCGAAGGTCGGCGGCGATGGTGCCACCCGGCACGTTGCAGTACTCGACCAGTTCGGCGGCCTCGGCCACGCCCCGAGTGCCGAGGTTGACCGCCATCATCGGTTCGACGCCGGCCTTGCCGGCCCAGTCCATGAACTCGTTGAGGCCGAACGCGTTGCTCTCGACCGTGCGCCAGGCCAGGTCCAGTCGGCGCGGGCGCTCGCCCACCGGGCCGGTGCCATCCTCCCAGCGGTAGCCGGAGACGAAATTGCCGCCCGGGTAGCGCACCAGGCTGACGCCGAGTTCGCGGGTCAGCGCGAGAACGTCGGTGCGCAGGCCGGCCGCGTCCGCCGCGGGGTGCCCGGGCTCGAAGATCCCGGTGTACACACACCGGCCCATGTGCTCGACGAACGAACCGAAGAGCCGCCGGTCGACGAGGGCCACGGCGAACGCCGGGTCGGTGGTAAGGCGGGCGGGTTCCACAAAAGCTCCCGTAACTGGTCGACATGTGACTGGCGACACCTGTTCTACAACGTTGTAACCAACGTTGTAAAGATGCGGCAGCAGGCGTGTTACCGGAGCGTAATTTTGGCGGTCACCGTGGCGGGACGATTCGCCGCAGGTCGCCCGTTCGGTTATGGATCAGGCGCGGCGTGAGGCGAGCCGGCCCAGCGTGCTCTCCCGGACCACTAGCCGGTGATCCACCCTGACCTCCCGGGGGGGCAGCACCATGCGCACGTTGTCGCGCGCCGACGCGTCCAGGCGTTCCGCGAGCAGTTCGACCGCGGTTCTGGCGATGCGATCCACACCGGGCGACACCGTGGTCAGCGTCGGCGTGCTGAACTGGCCTTCCTCGATGTCGTCGAAGCCGACGACGGCGACATCACCGGGAACCGCGTAACCCCGGTCCAGCAGGGTGCGGATCGCGCCGATGGCCAGCAGGTCGTTGAAGCAGAACACCGCGTCCGGCGGATCACCGAGGTCCAGCAGTCGCGCCATCGCCGCGGCGCCGTCCGCACGATGGAACTCCTTGACGTGGGCGACCAGGGCAGGATCGCCGTCCCGGCCGGCGGCGGCCAGCGCCGCCTGATATCCGGCGAGGCGCTGACGAGCGGTGACGGCGGTCGGCGCGTCCTGCGCGCCGACCGCAGCGATACGCCGCCTGCCCAGGTCACACAGGTGCTGGACGGCCTCGGCCGCAGCCGCCGTGTTGTCGATGGCGACATGATCGGCGGGCCCGTGCCAAACCCGCTCGCCCAGCAGCACCATGGGCACACCACTGGTGTCGGGGGTCAGCTCCTGCCCGGCCAGCGCCAGCGGACTAAAGATCAAACCGTCGATGAGATGCCGGCGCAGCCTGGCCACCAGGCCGCGCTCCCGCTCGGCCGCGCCGTCGGTCTGGTCGACCAGTACCGTCCAGTTGCGCAGCTCGGCGGCCTGCACGATGGAGCCAGCCAGCTCGGCGAAGTAGGGAGAGCGCAGCTCCGGCAAGGCCAGCGCGATCACGCCGGAGCGCCCGCCGCGCAGCTGGCGGGCGGCGACGTTGGGCCGATAACCGAGTTCGGCGATTGCCTCCTGAACCCGGGCCCGGGTATTCGGTGCCACGTGCACGTAACCGTTGACAACGTTGGACACGGTCTTGATGGAAACGCCCGCCCGCTGGGCCACATCCTTCAAACCCGGCGGCATCGCGATCACTCCTTCAAGTTCAGACAGACCATATCTCCCGCATTATCGGCGCCAGGGCGCAGGTTGCGGCTGCGCGCGAGCTGGCGCCCGAGTGACGCGGGGTCACATGCTGCCGCCTGCCGGCCACC
The DNA here is from genome assembly GCF_040656595.1 of Actinoplanes sp. NPDC049802. NCBI lineage: Bacteria > Bacillati > Actinomycetota > Actinomycetes > Micromonosporales > Micromonosporaceae > Actinoplanes > Actinoplanes sp. NPDC049802. The sequence goes on along the minus strand of NZ_JBFAMR010000088.1, from coordinate 3,818 downwards.
GGTATGGGCGTGGCCCCTGCTGCTCGCACCGGCGATCATCGCGTGGCACGTGGCTACGCCGCCGGCGGCTGCCTGGCATCGGATCACGTCGCGGCCCCCGCTCCCGAGGACGGGCGCTGCCATGCACGGCGCCCAGCAGTTGTCCTCCGCCCCAGGATGTGACTGCGTTCGTGCTGTTCGGCGGACCGCAGCCGCCGTGTCGTCGCGCCTCACGCCCACGGACGGCGACCCGGGGCTGGCCCGTGACATCAACCAGCGGCCGCTGGACACTATCCGGGTCTGTCAGGACTGCGTCCTCGCGAGCCCAGTCATCGTCTGTCCGGTGACATGCCTGCTGCCGTCAGTGGCGGAATTGTTCGGACACCAGACGCAGTTGGTGCGATAGCTGGGCGAGCTCGACTGCGGCCGCTTCGGTCTGGGTGGCCGCCTCGTGGGTCAATGTCGTGGTTCCCGCGACCCGGTTGATCGAGCCGTCGACATCATTCGCAGCTCGTACGGCTGTCGACACGTTGGCCACGATCTGGCCGACGGCCCGTGTCTGATGCTCCAGGGCGGCGGAGATCGACCGTTGGAGCTCGTCGATGCGCCCGATCACTTCGCTGATCCGGCCGATCGCTTCGAACGCTCCCGCGGTGTCACGCTGCATCGCCGCCACCTTCGCGGTGATGTCGCCGGTAGCCGATGCCGTTTCCTGGGACAGGTCCTTCACCTCACCGGCCACCACGGCGAACCCCTTGCCCTGCTCGCCGGCCCGCGCCGCCTCGATCGTCGCGTTCAGTGCGAGCAGGTTCGTCTGCTCGGCGATGCCGGTGATGATGCTGACCACGGCCGAGACCTCCTCGCTGGAGGCGCGCAGCCGTTCGATGGTGTCATTGGTGGTCTCGGCGAGCACCACCGCTTCCTTGGTGACTGTGTCGGCTTCGGTGACGGCTCGGGTGATCTCGTCGATGGACGTCTCGAGTCCGCGCGCCGCAGAGGTGGTCTCGCCGACACTGGCGGTCACCTGGCCGATGTCGTCGCTGGCGCGGGTGGCCTCCTGGGAGGCCGTGCCGGCGCCCTCGGACAGCTGGTGGCTGGTGGCTGTCAACTCCTCCGAGGCGGCGGCGACCGCGTTGGCGTTGCCGGCGATGTCGTTCATCGCGGTGCGCAGCGACCCGACGATGACGTTCAGGCTCCGGCCGAGTTCCGACAGCTCGTCACTGCCGGGCAGCGATGCGTCAACGGTCAGATCGTAGGCGGCGATCGAAGCGGCGGAGGCCAGGCTGCGGTCCATCCGTACCGCGATCCGGCGGACCAGCACGAGGGCAGCGCCGCCAAGCAACAGCGCCGACAGGATCCCGACGATCAGGGTGAACCGTTTAGCCCGAGTGGCGACGGTCGAGGCTTCCTCGTACGATGCCTGAACCCGCTGGCTGATCGCGGTGTCGAGTTCGCCGAGCGCCTCAGCGGCTTTCGCGTCGACCGCGTCGTACGCTGGTCGAGCCGCCAGGGCCGCAGTGCGGTCCGGGTCGGTGGCCACCCGGCTGGCGAGGGTCACCATCCGCTGCCCGGAGGCGATCAGCTCGTTCAGAAACGGCAGCACAGCGTCGGCCTGAGAGCGGATCTCCGGCATGAACCGGATCACGTCATCGATGCCATGCCGGGCTTGGGCGACGTTGGCGCCGAGTTGGTCGAGCGCTGTCTGGCGTTCGGTGGCGTTGCTCGTCACCAGCGTGGCGAGCACGTTGGTTCGCACCAGTACCCGGGCCACGTCGGCGGACTGGACGGCCTGGCGCGCCGCGGCCGCGTTGCGGGCGGTGATCTGCTCGGCGGCGATCGCCGAGATGCCCTGGTAGCCGATCGCGCCGGCCACGATGACCAGAATCAACCCAGCCACCGCCAGGGCAATGATCTGACGTCTTATGGTGAATCCCACGGTTGCCCCCTTCCTCCGCACGTTAAGGTCCGCAACCGCCTCGAGAGGTACTTTCCTGCTAAGTGGCCCAGGTCGTGAATGCTTCGCGGGTTATGCCGCCAGAGGCATGTGCGGCAGGCTGGTTGTCGCAGTCGGCAGGCTGCTGGAGGTTTCGCTCTTTCTGTTCGCACGTCGCGCGATCCGGGCCATCAGGTCCTCGAGGTCGGCCGGGGTGAACTTCCGCCTGAAGGGCCGGGCGGTCGCGTTGTAACGCTGCTCGAAGGCGGTGAGCCGGTCTTCGACCTCGTCAAGGCTGGTGAAGTCGTTGGGTGTCAGGACCTTGGGTTGGATGATCGAGAAGTAGCTCTCGATCTGGCTGACCCAGGAGGCGTGGACCGGGGTGTGGACCATCACCGCGTTCGAGAACTGCCGGATGAGGCGGTCGGCAGCGGCCCCGCCGCGGTGTGACGAGCCGTTGTCGCCCACCCGGAACACCCGTTTCGCTGAGGCGTAGGGCTCTTGGGTCATGACCTTCTCGACCAGGGTCATGAACGCTTCGTCTGCGACGTCCTCATCAGCCCCATCACTGGCTGACCGCACGCAAAACGCCACCGTCAGCCCCGAAGCATTTACGCCGCCCCCAAGCACTAAGAACAGGGCAAGGTGGGCCGATGGGATACCGGACGGCGTCGCGCGGAGAGGGGCATCATGCGAGTTCGTTACCTTCTGATGGCCGCCGCGTTGACCATGTGCTCGACCGCGGCCTGCGCGTCGCCGGACGGGACCGCCGGGCATCCGATAGACCGACTGGCCGAGGCCCGAGCTGCCCTCCCGGACGAGCTGAAGGCGTCGGCCCGGCTGATCGCCGGGACGGACTCTACCTTCGAGCCGATGACCTTCAAGAGAGGCAGCGACTACGCCGGCTTCGACGTCGACATCGCCGAGACGATCGCCGCCAAGCTCGGCCTGACAATCCAGTGGAAGACGGTATCATTCGGTAACCTGCTAGATCAGGTCGAGCAGCACGATATCGACATCTCTATCTCGTCGATGTTCGACCGGGCCGAACGGCAGAAGAAGGCCGACTTCGTCAATTACCTCAACGCCGGTACGTCAATAGTGGTGCCCAAGGGAGTCGGCGATATCGGCGGCATTCCCGGCCTGTGCGGCCGCCGGGTCGCCGCGCAGCCGGAAACCGTGTTTGTTGACATGGCCACCGCCCAGAAGCGTGACTGCGGCCGTAAGGGGCTCACAATCCTGCCGTCGAACAACCCTTCGGTCGACGTGCGGGACGGGAAGGCGGACGCGGCGCTCAACGACTTCCCCATCGCCGCGCTGGACGTGCAGAAGATGACGAACCTGGAGCTTTCTGGACCTCAGATCGAGGCAATCCCGTACGGCATCGGCATCGCCAAGGACCGCAAAACACTGACCTCCGCCGTGCAGACGGCACTGTACTCCATGATCGACGACGGAGGCTACGATGCTCTGCTCGCCAAGTGGAAGGTGGAGGAAGGCGCTCTACGGACCGGTTCGATCAACGGCGGGGCATGACCATGCATCGAACGACGGTCGGGAGAGCAGATTCGACGCGAGCATGTGCCGGATCTGATGTGGTCCGAGCGGCCGGACCTTCGCGGCGACGGCGAGCTGGTTGAACCGGTCGGTGAGATTGTCCGGCCGCATCAGCTGACCCGTCCGCCCGGTGAACAGATACCGCGACGCCATCGCAGCCAGCATCTCCAGGGCCACCGCGTCCAGCACCAGCGTCCGGAAGCCGTTGTACGACTTCGGTGGTTTCACCCGTGTCCGGCTGCCAGGATTCTCGACCTGGGCCTGCCCCGTTTTGACGGACATCCAAGATCAGGGGACCTGGGGTCTCCGGGAGGATGTCCAGCATCATGGAGAGCGTGGGAAAGAAGCG
>NZ_JBFAMR010000087.1:0-31174 GCF_040656595.1 Actinoplanes sp. NPDC049802 | reverse complement strand
GCAGGCGCTGCGGAAGAAGATCCACGACATCCTCGACGACATCTACCGCGAGGCCGAGGACACCGACGAGGCGGTCGGCGGCCCGATGGTCGGCGTTCTCACCAGGCCGGTCGGGACGGCAGACCGCCTCCCGCGGGATCCCGGGTGGCCTTGCCGCTCGTGCGGAGGACGGTTCGAGGTGAACGGCGATGTGCCACGGAACCGGATTCGGGTCTGGTCGCGGCGCGACGGAGGACGGCTCAAACAGACGCCACCACCGGAATCAGATCTGGACGCGGCGCAACGAAAGCCGGCCCAAACAGACGCCACCACCGCAATCAGATCTGGGCACGGCGCAACGAAAGCCGGCCCAAACAGACGCCGCACCGGAATCAGATCTGGGCACGGCGCAACGAAAGACGGCTCAAACAGACGCCGCGGGTTGCGCGGAGGCTGTGCGCCGTCTGACCGCCACGACGAGCAGGACGGCAAGCAGCACGGTGGCGAGCGGGGCGCCGGGGAACTTGACGAACCGGGCCAGGCCGCCGCCGTCCGGCAGCACCGAGAACGCGCACGCCACGGTGACCAGCATGATCGGCTTCGTGCGGACGGTGGTGGCGGCGAGCAGGGTCAGCGGCCAGAGCACGTACCAGGGGTGCAGGACCGGGGCGAACAGGACCGTCGCGGCCAGGGCGAGGGCCGCGCCGTGCAGAGCCGCCCGCGTGCGGTCGGGGTCGCGGTGGGCGCGCCACCACAGGCACACCAGGGTGGCGGCCAGCAGGGCGACCGCGACGGCCCGGACCACGGGCACCGCGTCGAAGCCGGGGTGCACGGTCCGGCCCAGGTAGGTCGCGGTCATGCCGACCGCGGTGGGCGGTGAGGTGAACTGGACGAGCGAGGCGCCGACCCCGGTCGCCGGAATCCAGCCCCACCCCAGCCCGCTGGCCAGGCTGACGGTCGTCAGGGCGGCGGTCACACCCCCGGCCACCAGGGTGAAGGGGCGCGCCAGCGGCCGGGCGGCGGCGGTCACGGCGGCGAGCCATCCGGTGGCCGGGTTCGTGGTGGGCGGCGGTCCGGCGGCCAGGACCGCGAACGGGACGATCACCAGGGCGGTCAGTTTCACCGAGATCGCCAGGCCGAGCAGCGCGCCCGCGGCGAGCAGCCAGAGGGCGCGTGCTCTCGCGCGTACGGTAAGAAGGAGAGCGGCCACCGCCGCGCCGAGCATGATCGCGTCGTTGTGTGGCGCGCCGAGCAGGTGGGCGCCGACCAGCGGCCCGGCGAGAGCGAGCCAGAGAGCCCGCTGCGGCGGCACGCCGCAGCGGCGTGCCAGCGTGGGCAGGCCGACGGCGACCGTCACGATTCCGGCGAGCGCGATCAGCCGGAACATCAGGATGGCGCCGGTCAGGCCGCCGCCGACCGTCACGGCCGCGGCGGCGATCAGGATGAAGAGCGGGCCGTACGGGGTGACGGTGTCCCGCCAGTTCGTCGAGACGGTGTCGATCCAGGTGCAGGGCAGCGCGCCGACGCCGTGCCGGTACGGGTCGGCGCCGTACTGGAACATCTGTCCCTGGCAGGCGTAGGAGTAGACGTCGCGGCTGCCCATCGGCGGCGCCGCCAGGAACGGCAGGGTCCACAGCGCGGCGGTGACGAGAACCCAGCGGACCGAGAGGTTCCGGTCGCGGCCGGACCACCAGGCGTACGCGTGCAGTCCCGTCCCCACCAGCCAGCAGATCAGGATGGCCGGCCCGTAGGGTCCTCGGGCCACGCTCGCGGGTGTGGCGCCGAGATCGGCGGCGGGCAGGGCGCCCCCGAGCCGTCCGGCGATCACCAGCAGCACCGATCCGGCCAGGCCCAGGTAGCGGATCACCGTCGACGACACGCCCACATTGTGGGGTCGCACGGTGAACGGGCGGCGGCGGGGGCCGGACCGGCGGCCCACGTCGTGGAGACCGGCGGGATCAGCGCAGCACCCGGTACGTGATGTGAGTGACCAGTGAGGCGGCCCGTGAGCCGGTCTGCTCCAGCCGCAGCGGCGGGACACCGTCGAACAGCCGCTCGCCGGCGCCGATCGTGAGCGGCGAGACGTTGAGCGTCAGCTGATCGATCAGTCCCGCGGCGAGATACTGGTTGACCGTCGACGCCCCGCCCGCAATGGTGATCCGCCCGTCGCCGGTGATCTTCCGGGCCTGGTCGAACGCGTCATGGATGCCACCGGTGACGAAATGGAAGGTCGTGCCACCGGCCATCGGGAGGTCCTCGCGGGCGTGGTGGGTGAGCACGAGGACCGGCTTGTGGTAGGGCGGGTCGTCACCCCACCAGCCGGTCCACGACAGGTCCCACTCGCCGCGGACCGGACCGAACATGTTGCGGCCCATGATGTACGCGTCGGCGGCCAGATTCGCGTCGATCTCGGCCCGGTTCTCCTCCGGCGTCTCGAACATCCATCGGTGCAGTTCGCCGGCGGGCCCGTCACCGAACGGCCGCTCGGCGGTCTGGTTCTCTCCCGCCACGAACCCGTCGGCCGACACCGTGATGGCAGCGGTCACGAACGCCATGGTGGCTCCCTCTCAACCGGTTGCGAATTGCAACCGACAGTAGACTGCAATCGGTTTTACGGGAACGAGGTCGCCATGTCGAACACCGAGGAGCACCGGTCCGGGTGCCCGATCAACCTGTCGCTGGAGGTGCTGGGCGACAAATGGTCGCTGCTGGTCATCCGCGACATGATGTTCGGCGACCGCCGCCACTTCCGGGCGCTGCTCACCCGGTCGGAGGAGGGCATCGCGTCGAACATCCTGGCCGACCGCCTCCAGCGCCTCACCGCGCTCGGCATGATCACCTCGGCGCCGGATCCCGGCCACCGGCAGCGGATGCGGCTCAGCCTCACCGAGCCGGCGATCCAGCTGGTGCCGGTGCTGGCACACCTCGGCGCCTGGGGGCGGCGTCACCTGCCGGTGACGCCGGAGCTCTCGATCCGGGCCGAGCTGCTGGAGCGCGGAGGACCCCCGTTGTGGGAGCGGTTCATGGACGAGTTGCGCGAGACACATCTCGGCATTCGGCGTAGGCCGGGGTCGCCCTCGGTTCTGGCCGAACTGACCGTCGCGTACCGGGCCGAGGCGGCGCGGTACGCGGCGAGCGGCGCCGGCACGCCGGGGGACGGCGGCCGGGCCGGGTAGGCCGGCACAGCGGCTCGCGGGGTGTGGGCCGCGCGTCCACCGATTGTTCCGGCGCGATTCGATCCGACTTCTCCGTACGGGTGTGTCCGTTCCCAGATGGCAGTCCACCTTGTTCAGCTGGTCGTGTGCGCTGTCTCAGGGCGTTCGGGACAGCGCACACGACCGGCCGGGACCACCGGCGAACGGGAATCGGGGAGGTTCCGGGGAGATCCGGTGCGGGGCCATTCCGGCGCCCGTCCCGGTTCTCCAGGATCATCGGATGCTTCGGAGAATTGGTCCACTGGTGGTCGCGATCGTGCTGCTGGTGTCTTGCGTGGTGGGGCGTGCGCCGGTTCGTACGCCTTCGTCGTTGGACCCGGCATGAGCCCCACCGAGCCGCCTGCGGCGAGCGACTTCTCCGGCGCCTGGTGCGGCACGCCCGGCGACCGGCTGGTTCTCACCGGCGGGACCTTCCCGGTCGCGCCGATGTCGCCCGCGCTCGCCGGCCTGATCAGCCACCGCGTCACCACACCGGGCCCGGTCCGGTCCCCGCGCCGGGACGATCCACCGCCGGTCTCCGGTTCCGGCCTTCGGGCGGTGTACGAGGACGACGGTTACGTCGGCCTCGATCTGGACTGCCGGCGGCTCGGCCGGGCCGGCGTCCTGAGCGAGCCACTGCATCTCGGCGTTCACCCGGCCGGGCCCTATCTGGACTCACTGACGTTCACTCGCTGTGAGCGTGCCGGAAATTCCCATAGAACTCTCAGCCGAACACAAGGCGAGACACCCTCGTAACAATGTCGAGACTCTTGTAAAGTGCACAACCGCACCGATCCGGCCGCGAAAGATACGGACTTAGACGATGCTCAATCGCACGGTCATGTTCGCCAAACAGCATGCGCCCGAATCCGTGCGCGTCCTCGCACGCCGGGCCCAACTCGAGGCACACAACACCCGGCTTCGGCTCACGGTGCCCGTGGCCGACCGCAGCCCATTCGAGAACATCTACCACTGCGCGGTTCGCAAGACCGCCAGCCAGTGGATCAAATCGCTGCTCAGCGACCCGATCGCGTACCGCCACTCCGGACTGCTGACCTACGATCCCCGCTTCTACAACTGGAGCCATCCGCGAGTCTGCCCGCCGAACCGGATCGCGTTGTCGCTGTTCTTCTCCCGTAAACGTTTCGACACCATGCCGAAGCCGGCGGCTTACCGCGCGTTCTTCGTCTATCGCGATCCGCGGGACCTGGTCGTGTCGAGCTACTTCTCCACCAAGGACTCGCACGGCCCGATGGGCGATGTGCTGGAGGTCCGGCGAAACCTGCGGGAGAAATCGAAGAAGGACGGTCTGCTTTACCTGGTGGACCATCTCGCCCGTAAGGGCACGTTCAACGCGGTGCGGTCCTGGGTGAAGGCGCCGGCCTCCGCGGAGATCGAGTTGTTCCGTTACGAGGACCTGGTCGGCCCGGAGCAGGCCGCGCAGGTCGACCGGCTCTTCCGGCATTGCGGGATCACCGTCCCGCCCGCCGAGATGGCGACGCTGCTCGACCGGTACAGCTTCGGCCGGATGAACGAGAAGAAGGGCGCGGGCAAGGTCTCCCACTACCGTAAGGGCGAGGCCGGCGACTGGCGCAACCACTTCGACGACGACATCACCGATGCCTTCAACAGGGCGACCGGCAACCTGCTCACGCTGCTCGGTTACGACGCCGGCTCGGAGACCCGCCGCCCGGCCACCAGGTAGGGCTCCCCGGCGCGCTTGCGGCGATGCGCCGAACCCTGCCGACGGGCGACAAGGGCGCATCAGTCCGTTTCGCGTTTCTCGTTACGGTCTGCCGGGTTATCCGTGAACGCACGGTGAACCGGGCCTTGACACGACCCTACGTAACGGTACTGTCGGCTGAGCGTGAGCACGCACGCCTCGTCGAAGGGGGAGGACATGGCCAAGAAGTCGAAGAAGTCCAAGAAGGACAAGAAGAGCAAGAAGGACAAGAAAAAGTGATCGAGCTGGGCCGCCGGGGACTTCGGCGGCCCAGCTCCGCTTCAGCGCGACGCCGGCCCGGGGCCGGCGATCAGGGCGCCGTGCGACCGCCCCGGTCGGCGCACGGCGCGGCTCACGTGCGCTGGCGCAGCAGCGGCGGGTGCAGGAGAGTGGCGGGCCCCCGGCGGAAGAGCTGGGCGGGGCGGCCACGATCGCGGGTGACCGTGGCGCCGGTGGGTTCGATGAAGCCCTCGGCGCCGGTGACCTTGCGGTGGAAGTTGCGGGGGTCGAGCCGGGTGCGCCAGACGGTCTCGTAGACCGCGCGCAGGTCGGCGACCGTGAACTCGGGTGGACAGAAGGCGGTGGCCAGCGGGGTGTACTCCAGCTTGGCGCGGGCCCGTTCGAGGCCGTCGGCAAGGATGCGCCCGTGGTCGAAGGCCAGCTCGCCGGGGGCGATCCCGGTGACCGGGCGCCAGGCCGCGCCGGCGGCGTCGCTTCCCGCCGTAGGGGCCGGCAGGTCGGGCAGCAGCGCCAGGTAGGCGACGGTGACGACCCGGCCGCGCGGGTCCCGGCCGGGCGTACCATACGTCGCCAGCTGCTCGAAGTGGCCGCGCCGCGGGTCCAGACCGGTCTCCTCGCGCAGCTCGCGGGCGGCGGCCTCGTCGAGGTCCTCGCCGTCGCGGACGAACCCGCCGGGCAGCGCCCATCGGTCCCGGTAGGGCGGGATGCCTCGGCGGATCAGCAGCACCTGGAGCTCGGCCTGCCGGATGGTCAGCAGCACCAGGTCCACGGTGACCGACACCACGGTTCGCGTCATGTTGACGATAATAGCGGCTGTGAATTATCGTCACCTCGACGAAAACAACGGCGACTGAAGGACGGCCGAACATGGCTGACGTGACACGACGACTCCACCTGCGGCACCTGCGCGGGGCCCCGGCCAGCTGGGTCAGCCACACCGTCAAGGGGCGGGTCAAGCGCTCCGGGACCGGGCTGTCGTTCTGGTACCGGCCGTTGACCGCGGTGCTGTCCGAGGTTCCGGTCGACGACCGCGAGCTGCCGCTGCTGTTCCACGCGCGGACCGAGGACTTCGCCGACGTCACCGTGCAGGCGACGATCACCTACCGGTTCAGCGATCCGGCGGCGGCCGCCGCGCGGCTCGACTTCTCCATCGACCCGTACCGGGGGAAGTGGCGCGGGCAGCCGCTCGACCAGGTGGCCACGCTGCTGGCCGAACTGGCGCAGCAGCCGGCACTCGACGTGCTCGCCCGGGTTCCGCTCGGCGAGGCGCTGACCAGCGGGATCGCGCCGGTCCGGCAGTCGGTCGCGGACGCGCTGGCCGGCGACCCCCGGCTCAGCGAGACCGGTGTGTCGGTGGTCAGCGCCCGGGTGGTGGCGATCCGGCCGGAGCCGGACATGGAGCGGGCACTCCAGACGCCGACACGCGAGAAGGTGCAGCAGGACGCCGACAAGGCGACGTACGCCCGGCGCGCGCACGCCGTACAGCAGGAACGGCAGATCGCCGAGAACGAGCTGCAGAGCAAGATCGAGCTGGCCCGCCGGCAGCAGGAGCTGGTCGAGCAGCACGGCGCCAACACCCGGCGGGAGGCCGAGCTGGACGCGGAGACGCAACTGGTCGCCGCGAAAGCCGACGCCGACCGCAAGGAGATCGCCAGCATCGCGGCCGGGGAGCGGACGAGGCGGAGCGCCGTCACCGAAGCCGAGGCCACCCGGGCGCGCGACGAGGCCCGCGCGGCCGGCGCCCGGATCGTCGGCCTGGCGGAGGCGGAGGCGGAGGCCGCGCGCCTGGCCGCGTACCGTGATCTGCCGCCCGAGATCCTGCAGGCGCTCGCCCTCAAGGAGCTGGCCGGGCACCTGCCGTCGGTGAACGAGCTGACGATCACCCCGGACGTGCTCACCAAGCTGGTCGGGCGGCTGGGCCGATGAGCGGCACCGAGGCGGAGGTGGCGCCGTGAGCGGGCTGGCGCCCCGGGCGGTGGTCGTGTCGCGGCGCAGCGAGCTCGACGAGCTGCTCGCCCGGCACGGCACGCTGGGCGCGGCCGCGTACTTCCTGCGCCAGCGGGGCCGCGATCTGGACGAGGTGACCGCCCGGCACGAGGCGCTGCGCGCCGCGCTCACCGAGGTGGGCGCGGCGGTGCCGGCCGACTGGCGCCGGGGCCACGTGGAGCGGACGGACCTTCCGCGGTTCCTGTTCGCGCCGGAGGACGTGGTGATCGCGGTCGGTCAGGACGGGCTGGTCGCGAACGTCGCGAAGTACCTGGACGGGCAGCCGGTGATCGGGGTGGACCCGGAGCCGGGCCGCAACCCGGGAGTGCTGTCCCGGCACCGGGCCACCGCGGTGGCCGCGCGCCTGCGGGACGCCGGCCCGCGGGCCGAGGAGCGGACCATGGTGGTCGCCCGGCTCGACGACGGCCAGGAGCTGTACGGGCTGAACGAGGTCTACATCGGTCACGCCGGCCACCAGTCGGCACGCTACGTGCTCACCACGCCGGACGGCGCCCGGGAACGGCAGTCGTCGTCCGGCCTGATCGTCGGCACCGGAACCGGGGCGACCGGCTGGTGCGCGTCGATCGCCCGGGAACGGTCCTCCGCGCCGACCGCGCCGGCGCCCGGCGACGGGACGCTGTGCTGGTTCGTCCGGGAGGCGTGGCCCTCCCCCGCCACCGGGGTCAGCCGGACCGCCGGCCTGCTCACCGCGTCCGCCGAGCTGGAACTGACCAGCGAGTCGGAGCGGCTGGTGGTCTTCGCCGACGGGCTGGAGTCCGACGCGCTGGAGCTCTCCTGGGGTCAGCGTGTCCGGATCGCGGTGGCCGATCGCCGCCTGCGACTGGTGTGAGCCGCGTCAGGCGAGAAGCGCCTCGCGCATCTCCTTGCCCGGGTTGAAGCCGCCGACGACCCGGCGGCCGGAGGGATCCCAGACGTCGACCGTGTTGTTGCGGCGCATCTGCTCCCGGATCGGGGAGGGCAGCGGAGGCGGGTCGGGCATGGCGGCGCGGATGTCCCGGGCCGTCGCGATCAGCCGGGCGGCGAGGGTGGCGGAGTCCGCGTCGGGGACCACGCCGCCGTACTCCCAGCCCGCCGTGACCAGGTCGAGCAGTTCCAGAACGTGGGTGAGCACCGGTTTCGGGTCGACGATCCGGACCAGCTGCTGCGCCTGCTCTCCGGCGACGGTCACGGCCGCGATCGTCTGCACGTACGGATGGAACGCGCCCGCCGGCACCGCGGTCAAGGGTGAGCGGAGCCGCGTGCCGGCGCTCTGCCACGTCCAGCGATAGTCGCGCCGCTCGACCGGGAGACCCTGGGCGGCCAGCGCCGCGAACGCGGTGTCCGCGGACTCCCGCAGCACCATGGCCGCCACGATCAGGCCGTCGTCACCGTCGAGCAGCGCGGCCGCCTCGGCGGCCCGGCCGGCGAACGGGCCGGGCGCCTGACCGCCGAACCGGGCCCGCAGTTCGCGGAACAGCTCCTGTTGACGGCCGGGGTCGGTCTCGGCCTGCCGCTTACCCGCCCCGAACCGGAACCACCGCATGTCGCCTCGTCTCAGCCGCGTCGAAGATCGCGCAACATCGTAGTCGCCGTGCCGGGAAACGGGCGCCGGGAGGCCCGCGTCCACCGGCGGGGCCTCCCGGCGCCACCCGCACCCCTCAGATCACGGCCGGGCCCAGCTGGCCGGTCACGTCGCCGTGGGCGGCCCGGACCCAGCCCTTGCCGGCCACGCGCAGGTGGAGCGTACGCATGAGGGCCTCCCGCCGGTCCGCGGACATCGACCGGCTCCCGGCGTGCCGCGCGATCCGCGCCAACGGGGCCGCGTCGTCCAGGTCCTCCGGCCGCGGCGGGACGCCGGACTGCCGGGCCCGGCGCAGACCGGACTGCATGCCGAGCACCGCGATCGGCGCGACACCCAGTTCCCGCTCCAGGTAGTCGCGGTCCACCTCGTCGGCCACCTTGTTGCCGACGACGGCGACGGCGTCCGCCACCCCGGCCGCGGCGGCCAGATCCCGGTAGCGCCGGGCCACCGACACCGACTCCGGCGTCGGCTCGGCCACCACCACGATCACGTCGAACTGGGCGTGCAGCGAATTCGCGAACGCGTCCGTCCCGGCGACCATGTCGCAGACCACCCAGCCGTCGACGGCCGGATCCAGGTGGGAGAGCAGATTCTCCAGGATCGCGAGATGCCCGTGGTAGCAGCCGGAGCCGATGTCCCCGGGCTCGTAGGTCCCGACGTGCAGAACGTGCGCCCGGTCGTCGAGCCGGGCCGCGTGCCGCGCCAGAACCGGGTCCTCCGGATCCAGCGTGACCAGCCGCGACCCCGGCCCCGGCGGGGTCGTCGCCACGAAGTTCTCCACCCCGGCGATCCGGGTGTTGCCGCCGAGCAGATGCGTGCGCACGGCGCGCGCGTTGTCCGGGTGCGACAGCGCGTCCTCGGCACGCGCGGCCACCCCGAGCAGGGGCGCGAGATGCACGTTGACGTCCGCGTCGACGGCCAGGACCCGGTGCCCGGCCGAACGCAGGTGCTGCACGAACAACGCCGCCAGCGTGCTCTTACCACTGCCACCCTTGCCAGTGAAAGCGATTTTCATTTGCATGAAGGTAAGGATGGCACGGCCTCAAGGCAAGCACCGCCACAACCTTTCATTCCGGTACGCCTGCCCGTCCCGCCGTGGGCAGCCGGCGATCCCACCGCCGGGTCACGCCCGTGCCGCCCGTTCCGGGCTGAGCTGCCACCCCCGCCCACGGCCCGGCGGGCACCGCACCGGCCTCAGCCTCGTCACAGGCACGCCCGTCCACGATGGCGGCATGCGAGCGGTGATGTTCGAGAGGTACGGACCACCCGAAGTCCTCAGACAGGTCGATCTGCCGAAGCCGGCGCCCGGCCGGGACCAGGTGATGGTGCGGATCTTCGCCACCACGGTGACCTCGGCGGAGTGCGGGATGCGGCGGGGCGAGCCCCGCTGGGGACGCGTCATCCTGGGGCCGGTCCGGCCACGCAAGGGCGTCCGGGTGCTCGGGCTGGAGTTCGCCGGAGAGGTCGCCGCGGTAGGGCCGCGGGTGACCCGGTACCGGGCCGGGGACCGGGTGTTCGGATTCACCGGGTTCGCGGTGGGCGCCAACGCCGAATACAAATGCCTCGCGGAGAACGCCTCCATGACACTGATGCCGCCCGGACCAGGATTCGCGGAAGCCGCCGCCAGTGTGGACGGGTTCACCACCGCATGGCACTTCCTGCGCCGGCTCGGGAAGATCCGGGCCGGGGCGCGAGTCCTGGTGATCGGGGCTTCCGGGAGCATCGGGACGTTCGCGGTACAGCTCGCGGCCCGAGCCGGGGCCGTCGTCCACGGGGTGTGCGGCACTCGCAACGTGCAACTCGTCGAGTCGCTCGGGGCGGTCCGGGTCTTCGACTACTCGGTGGAGGACTTCGCCCGCAGCGGCGAACGCTACGACATCGTGTTCGACACCGTCACCCGCAGCTCCTTCCAGGTGTGCCGGGCGGTCCTGGCCACCGGCGGCTGCTACCTGCCGACCACCGGCCTGATCAACAACGTGCTCCAGGCACGGACCGCGATCACCGGCGGGCCGCGGGTGCGGACCGGGATGTCGGTACACAAGCACGAAGCCCTGGCCGAGCTGAGTGAACTGCTCGGCCGGGGCGAGCTGCGGGTGGTGATCGACCGGATCCACCCGATGGCGGAGATCGTCGAGGCCCACCGTTACGTCGACACCGGCCGCAAGACCGGCAACGTGGTGATCACCGTGGCGGACGGTCAGTGAGCCCACTTCTGGTGTGACGCGCCGGAGCACTCCCAGATCTGTGCGGCCACCCCGTCGGCGGTGCTGGCCCCGGGAACGTCCACGCACTTGTCCGCCCACAGATTGACCAGGTCGTAGGCCGCGTTGTAATTCCACTGCTGGGCGATCGCGCCGGTGCACGGGGCCAGCCGCACGATCGTGCCGTCGCCGGTGGCGCCGATCTGCGCACACTTGCCGCGCACCCGCAGCGTGCCGTCGGATCGCCAGTCGAACATCTGCCCGGCGCTGCCGTCGCACGCCCACAACTGGACCTGGCCGGCGGCGGCCGGGGCGTGCAGGCAGGTACCGGTGCCCATGCTCCGGAACTCACGCCCGGTGACCGCCGCCGTCGGCGAGGCCTTCACGCTCGGCGACCCGGTCCGCTTCTTCGTGGGCGGCGTGCTGGAGCCGGCCGGCCGGGCGCTCGGGGACGCGGCCGGCCGGGAGCGGCCGGGCCGGGCGGTGCGGCTCACGGTGGGTGCGCCCGCCCCGCCTGCCACGCCCGGCGACGACGCGACGACGGCCGTCTCAGGCCGCGGGTCCGCAGCGCCCATCAGGGTGTACGCGGTGAGCGCGGCCGCCGTCAGGACCACGGCGAGCCCGGCCGCTACGGCCGGTTTGCGCCGGGAGGCCGGCCGGCTGCCGGGCAGCGTGGTGGACCGGGCCGGACCGGTCTCACCTGCGGCCGGATTCGGGCGGGGGACGGTCCCCGGCACGGGCGGGACCGGTCCGGCCGGTGTCACGGAGCCGACGAGGCCGCCCGGGGCCGCGGGAGGCGGCGCGGGGAACGGCCCACCGGCGGCTCGCGGGGCGGGAAACGGCACCGCGGCGGGCGGCCCGCCCGGGGCCGTGGGCGCGGGAAGCGGGACTGCGGCGGGCGGCCCGCCCGGGGCCATGGGGAGCGGCGCGGCGGCGGACGGCCCGCCCGGGGCCGTGGGTGCCGTAAGCGGCGCGGCGGCGGACGGCGGGGCGGGAAGCGGCACCGCGGCGGACGGACCACCGGGGGCCGTGGGCGCGGGAAGCGGGACTGCGGCGGACCGCGGGCCGGCAAGCGGCGCGGCGGCGGACCGCGGGCCGGCAAGCGGCGCGGCGGCGGACCGCGGGCCGGCAAGCGGCGCGGCGGCGGACCGCGGGGCGGCAAGCGGCGCGGCGGCGGGCGGCCGGGTGACCGCTGGCTTCGGGGTGGCGAACGTCGGCTCGGTGTAGACGGGCAGACCGGACGGGAGCGGCTGGTCCGGTGTGGTGGCGGCGAGCAGGAGCCGGCGTGCGGTCTCCGCGTCGGCGCGTATCGCAGGGTCCCGTTGCAGCAGGGCGGTCAGGGCGTGCCGCAGGGCGCCGGCCCGGTCCGGTGGGTCGGGCAGCTCGGTGGCGAGCGCGGCCAGGGTGGCCATCGGCGACGAGCGGACGTAGGGCGGCCGTCCCTCGACCGCGGCGTAGAGGGTGGCGCCGAGTGACCACAGGTCGGCGGCGGGGCCGATCTCCCCGTCGAGGGCACGTTCCGGCGCCAGGTACTGAGGTGATCCGAGGACCACGCCGGTGCTGGTCATGCTCGAGTCACCGGCCGAGGTGGCGAGACCAAAATCGGTCAGAACGATCCGGCCGTCGCGGGCGAGCAGGACGTTGCCGGGTTTGACGTCGCGGTGCAGCAGCCCGGCCCGGTGCGCGGCGCGCAGGGCGGCGAGGACGCCGAGGCCGATCCGCGCGACCCGGTCGGGCGCCATCGGCCCGTCGTCACGGACGGTGTCGAACAGGGAGCGGGACGGGACCAGCTCCATGACGATCCAGGGGTCGCCGTCCCGGAACACCACGTCGAAGACGCGGACCACGTTGGGGTGGTCCAGCATGGCGATCGCGCGCGCCTCGCGAATGGCGCGCTCCCGAAGGATGCGCAGCTCGGAGACGGTGAGGCCGGCGGGCGGGACGAGCTCTTTGACGGCGACGTCGCGGTCGAGCAGCCCGTCGCGGGCGGCCCAGACGCGGCCCATGCCGCCCTGGCCGAGCTGGCTTACCAGGCGGTAACGGTCTGCGATCAGTGGCGAGCGGTCGTCGGGCACTGCGGCACGGTACCGGCGCGGGAGGATTCCCCGGTGTTACGCCGGAATCGGCGAGTCGCCCGTCCATCGGTTGCCGGCCGGCGGCTCCCGCCCGGATCAGTGCTGGTCGGCGGGGCACACGGGACTGGGCGGAAACGGTCGGACCGCCCCTGATCCGGAATGTATGACTTTCACCACGAGGTGATCGAGGGCCGGACGGCCGCCGGGTCGGTTCGCGGCCCGGCCACGGCCGTACCGGGATCGGCCGGCGTCACCAGGGCGCCGCGGTCGGCGTACCGGGAAAGGGTTTGTGGGTCGGGACGTGGGCCGAGGCTGATCACGAAGGCCGTGGCGAACTCGGCGCCGAGAATGCGCCTGCGGGAGTCGGGCGCGGGCGAGGGACGGCGGGTGGCCGGGACGGAGACCGGGAAGGTCATCTGTGTCATGCGGGAAGCTTGACCGGCGTTCCTCTGGTCTCCTCGTGAGGCTTCTGTGGGCTCGCTGTACGGTTCGCGCGCCCGCTGGCGGCGTCATGGCAGGGTGGGACCTGTGATGGGTGTGCTGCTGGTGGCCGCGCTGACCGGCGTTCCCGTGGGGATGGCAGATCCGGCCGGGACGGTCTGCCGGATCGAGGACGACCGGCTGACGGAGATCTCCGGCCTGGTCGCCGACGGCCGCGGCTACGTGGTGGTCAACGACGGTGTCGACGACGCCTCGGGGCGGCGGATCTTCTTCCTGGACCGCAGGTGCGCGGTGACGCGGACGGTGCGCTACCCGTCACAGCCGCGCGACACCGAGGATCTGGCCCGCGGCGCGGACGGGACGCTGTGGGTCGGCGACATCGGCGACAACGACCGCGTCCGGGACACCGTCGCGGTGTGGCGGCTCGCGCCGGGGGCGAAGAGGCCGGCGCTGTTCCGGCTGTCCTACCCGGACGGGCCGCACGACGCGGAGGCGCTGCTGGTGGGCGCGGACGGCGTGCCGGTCGTGGTGACGAAGGACCCGCTGACCGCGGGGGTGTATGTGCCGGACGGTGAGCTGCGCGCGGGTGAGACCACGCCGCTGCGCCGGGCCGGTGACTGGGGGATCCCGATCGGCACCGGGACCAGCAATCCGTTCGGGATCCGTGGGCGGGCCGTGGTCACCGGCGGGGCGGTCAGCGCGGACGGTCGGCGGGTGGCGCTGCGGACGTACGCGGACGCGTTCGAGTTCGACGCGCCGGACGGCGACGTGGTGCGGGCGATCACCGAGGGTGAGCCGACGACGCTGGCGTTGCCGGACGAGCCGCAGGGTGAGTCCCTCGCGTATTCGGCGGACGGCACGGCGCTGCTCACGGTGTCCGAGGGGGAGGGTGGGGTGCCGCTGCTGCGGTATCCGCTGGCCGAGCCGGCGGCGGCCGCGCCGTCACCGTCACCATCCCTGTCACCGTCGCCGGCGGCCGCTCCGGCGGTCGCGGGCGGCGAGGGGAGACGTCTCCCGCTCCAGCCGGTCATCGCCGCTCTGGGCCTGCTGGCCATCGCCGGAATGGGCGGTCTGGTGATCGCCAGACGGCGACGCTCCCACGGCTGAATCGCCGATGCCATTTCATGTGATCATGCCGAGGCGGGCACGAACCGGACACCCTGAAAGATGAAGCGCATTCACCCTGCCATTATTTGTGATACTTTCCCGGCTCCCGTGCGTACTCATTCAGAGGAAAGGAGGGAGACCCATGCTCACCAAACGGCGTGTCATCGCTCCCGAAGTCCTCCTCCGGGGCGCGGCCATGCATTTCCTGCAGCATTCCACGATAGACATGGACATCCTCGCCACCGAGCTGGTGATCAGCCGGGCGACGCTCTACCGCGCGGTCGGCAGCCGGGACACCCTGCTCGGCGAGGTGTTCTGGGCGATCGGCCGGCTGCTGATCGAGGAGGCGTCCGGGGAGGTGACCGGGACCGGCCCGGACCGGGTCATCGGGATCTCCCGGCAGTTCGCCGAGCTGGTCGAGTCGGCCCAGCAGTTGCGCGGTTTCATCGCCGAGGAGCCGCAGACCGCGGCCCGGGTGCTGTTCACGACGGCGGCCGACGTGAACCACCGGGCGGTCGACGCGCAGCTGGCGATCTTCGTCGAGTCCGGGATCGAGGGCGAGCCGGAGGATCTGCGCAGGCGGGCGTTCCTGTACGTACGCACCCTGGAGTCGGTGCTGTACGGCCCGCTGCTGGGCAGCGGGCCGATCGCCTTCGAGTCGGCGGAGCCGGCTCTGCGGGCGCTGCTTACACCGTGAAGTCGGCGCAGGTGCTGCGGTACTCGCTGACCGTGCTGCCGGCGCCCGGGCCGGGGCAGACGAACCGCTGGTAGCGGGTGTCGTTGTCGACGAACAGCTTCAGCCAGGCGATGCTGCTGCTCGCGATCGTGGTGTTGGGTGTGTTCGGCGCGAAGTGACTGGCGTTGTTCAGCTCGAGGTACGCCTTTCCGGGGCTGGACGGCAGGCTCTGGAAGAACGGCTCCGAGTGGCTGCGCACCGAAGCGATGGTGTCGGACTCCGCGCCGATGATCAGCGTCGGCACGGTGACCTGGCGGAACGACTTGGTGGTGTTCCACGGCGTCAGCGGGATCGCGGCCTGCAACGCGGGGCGACTGCGGGCCGCCTCCAGGGTTCCGCCGCCACCCATCGAGTGGCCCATGACCGCCACCCGGGAGGCGTCGACCCTGGTCCGGGCGCTGCTCTGCCCGGTCAGGAAGTCGGCGGCGGCGAGCAGCTGGCGGCCGCGGCTGGCCGGCTGATCCGAGGTGGTCAGCGTGTCGATGTTGAACACCACGAAACCCTGCGAGGCGATCCGCGGGGCCAGCCACGCCATGCTCGACTTACGGGCGGTGAAGCCGGGCGCGATGATCACCGCACCGAACGTGCCGGCGCTGGTGTCGGCCGGGAAGTAGATGTCGCCGCCGCCGAAGCCGCTCACCGAGTTCCGGGAGACGGCGGTCTGCGAGACGGCGAACGGTCCACGGGACGCCGCGATACTGCTGTCACTCGGCGCCGGGCCCCGCTGGAAACTCTCTGTGGCCGCGTCGGCACGCGGGATGAGCGTGATTCCGGCGGCGCCGATCGCGACGGCCGTCGCAATTCCGAATAGGCGCGAAATCGTCTTGCCCAATGTTCTTCTCCCCACTGACGAAACGATTGTCTGCAAGGAGATTCTGGACGCGGGTCCGCGATCAGCCAATGGCTCCGGAGCCGATTGAGACGGCGGTCCAGGCAAAGCCGGTGAATCGGGCGTCACTGTTGGACAGCGATTGGTCGCCCACTGTCAAGAATCAGTTCGATTGAAAGTCGCCGATGTCCATCTACCGTCTGGCGCATGGATCGCCGAACCCTTCTTCGCAGCACCGTGGCCGGAGCCGGAGGCTTGGCTCTGCCCTTCACCGCGTGGTCGGCCGCGTACGCCGCCCCCGCCCAGAACGCGACCGGCCCGTACGGGCCGCTCCAGGCCGCCGACGCCAACGGCATCCAGTTGCCGGCCGGATTCACCAGCAGGGTGATCGCCCGGTCCCGCCAGGCCGTGCCGGGCACCTCGTACATCTGGCACGACGCGCCCGACGGCGGCGCGGTCATCCCCAACGGCGCCGGATGGGTCTACGTCTCCAACTCCGAGGTCAGCTCGTCGGCCGGCGGCGGGGCGTCCCGGATCCTCTTCGACTCCGCCGGCACGATCGTCGGCGCCTCCCGCATCCTGTCCGGCACCAACCAGAACTGCGCGGGCGGCAAGACCCCCTGGAACACCTGGCTGAGCTGCGAGGAGATCGATCTGGGCCGGGTGTGGGAGACCTACCCGCTCGGCGGCACGGCGGTGGCCCGCCCCGCCATGGGAAGGTTCAAGCACGAGGCCGCCGCGGCCGACCCGGTCCGGAAGGTGATCTACCTGACCGAGGACGAGACCAACGGCCGGTTCTACCGGTTCGTGCCCACCACCTGGGGCGACCTGTCCTCCGGAACGCTTCAGGTGCTGGTCGCCGGAAGCGGGACCTCAGGATCGTTCACCTGGGCGAACGTGCCCGACCCGGACGGCTCGCCGACCCGTACGCGCAGCCAGGTCTCCGGTTCGAAGTCGTTCAACGGCGGTGAGGGCTGCCACTACGCGAACGACACCGTCTGGTTCACCACCAAGGGCGACAACCGGGTGTGGCAGGTCAACCTGCTCAGCAACACCTACGAGCTGGCGTACGACGACAGCCTGGTCTCCCCCGGCACGGCGCCGCTGACCGGTGTGGACAACGTGACCAGCTCGTCGTACGGGGATCTCTACGTCGCCGAGGACGGCGGCAACATGGAGATCTGCCTGATCACACCGGACGACAAGATCTCGGTGTTCCTGCGGGTCACCGGCCAGGGCTCGTCGGAGCTGTGCGGGCCCGCGTTCACCCCGGCCGGCAACCGGCTCTACTTCTCCTCGCAGCGCGGCACGACCGGGGCGTCGTCGGGTGGCATCACCTACTGCGTGACCGGGCCGTTCCGGACCTGAGCCCGGGCGCCGGCCGGGGCAGGGGTCAGCGCAGGGCCGGGTAGAGCAGGCCGGTGGCGCAGGCGCCGACCACGGCGCCGGCCAGCACCTGGGCGGTCGTGTGGTCCCGCAACCGGACGCGGGACCACACGACCGCGGCGGCGAACGGCCAGGTGATCAGCAGCCACCAGCCGAAGACGACCGTGAACGTCACCGCCGTCCCGGCCGCCACCAGCGAGTGAACGGAGATCTTCCAGCGGGCCAGCAGGGTGATCGGGGTGGCCACCACCAGGGCCGCCGCCATGCAGGCGATCAGGGCGAGCAGGTCACGGGGCGCTCCGACGGCGGCCAGGGCCAGCGTGCCCGACACGGTGGAGCCCAGGCAGACCAGCATCGGCAGGGTGCGCTGGGCGCGTACGCCGACGTGCCGGTCGGTCCAGGCGCCGCGCCGCACCCCGTGCAGGATGTAGGCGATCGGCAGGAAACTGGCAGCGGCGGCCGCGATCACGCCCATGATCAGCGCGGACATCGGGGAGTCCGCGGCGTGCCAGGCCACCGCCAGCAGCACCGTGGCCACCAGCACGGCCGGCGAGAGGACCTCGGTGAGCAGCCGGGCCGTCCGGTCCGCCACCGGCGGTGGGGCGGTGCTCGACATCGCCATGGCGCCGATCATCGCAAACCACCGGACACGCTTCGGACCGGACCCGAGAACCGGTCGGATTCCGGTCACGCCGCAAGCGTCGGGATCTCCTTGCGCCGGAAGGCGCGAATCGGCCGCGACGGCGCGCACAGCTCGCGGGTCTGGTACGGCGGGTACGGGTAGGCGTACCGGGAAGGGTCTTCTTGACCGAGTGGATCATCGCGTAAGAGGCTCACCGGGATGAGACGTGCCATGCCTGCGGTGAGCGGGGGCGCGGCGACTGCCGCGACCGTCTTCCTGGTCGCGCTCTGTCTGCGTCCCGCGATCACCGCGGTGGGTCCGCTCCTGCCGCGGATCGGCGTGGACGAGGGACTCGGCGAGGCGGCGCAGGGGCTGCTCGGGGCGCTGCCGTTGCTGGCGTTCGCGTTCGTGTCGCCGCTGGTGCATCGGCTGTCGGGACGGTTCGGGATGGAGCGGGCGGTGCTCGGGGCGCTGCTGGTGCTGGCGGCGGGGACCGTGATCAGGTCCTGGACCGGGCATGCCGGGCTGTGGGTGGGCACGATGGTGATCGGCTGCGCGATAGCTGTGGGCAACGTGCTGGTCCCGGCGATCGTGAAACGTGACTACGCGTCGAACGTGTCGCGCGCCACCGGCTTCTACACGGCGTTCATCACGATCGCGGCGTCGACGGCCGCCGCGGTGGCGGTGCCGATCGCGGACGCGGTCGACTGGCGGCTGTCGCTGGCCGTGTGGGGCGGGCTCGCGCTGGCGGTGGCGGCGGCCTGGCTGCCCCGCGCACGCCGCGCGGCCACCCCGGAGACGGTCGCGGCGCCCGGTGACGTGGCGCTCTGGCGGCAGCCGCGAGCGTGGATGATCACCGCTTTCATGGGTCTCCAGTCGACCTGCTTCTACGTGCTGGTCACCTGGATGCCGACGATCGAGATCGCGGCCGGTTTCCCGGAGCGTGTCGCGGGGCTGCACCTGTTCGTGTTCCAGGGCATGGGGATCGTGGGCGGGCTGACGATCCCGCTGCTGCTGCGTGACTACCGGACCCGTCCGGCGGGGGCGGTCGTGGCGAGCCTTCCGGTGATCGTCGCGATGCTGGGGCTGCTGGCCGCGCCCGGCCTGGCCGCCGTGTGGGCGGCGATCGCCGGGCTCGGGCAGGGCGCCGCGCTGGTGACCGCGCTGACGCTGATCAGCCTGGGCGGGCGGACCGCGGCCGAGACCACCCGGCTGTCCGGGATGGCGCAGTCGCTGGGCTACCTGTTCGCGGCGGCCGGCCCGGTGGCCGCCGGGATCCTGGCCGAGCGGACCGGGGCCTGGCACGCGACGTTGATCATGGTCGTGGTTCTGGGGCTGGCGCAGATCGGAGCGGGGATCCTCGGATCCCGGCCCCGGGCTCACCGCGACCCCGTCCCACCGATCAAGATGGGATGATGCCGCCACGTGTGCTCGTCTTCACCCGTACCACTGGATACCGGCACGACTCGATTCCCGCCGCGGTCGCCGCGCTCACCGGGCGTGACGATCTTCGGGTGACCGCGTCCGAGGATCCGGCCGATGTCGCCGCCTGCGACCGGTACGACGCCGTCGCCTTCGTCTCGACCAGCGGCGACGTGCTCGGCGGGCAGGCCCGCGACGCCCTGCGCGCGTTCGTCGAGGCCGGCCGCGGATTCGCCGGGGTGCACGCGGCCGCCGACACCGAACTCTCCTGGGACTGGTACCCGGACCTGCTCGGCGCCCGTTTCGCCGGCCATCCCGAGGGCGTGCAGGCCGCGACCGTGCACGTCACCACCGGTCATCCGTCGACCGCGCATCTGCCTCCGGCCTGGCGGTTCACCGACGAGTGGTACGCCTTCACCGACGTCCGCCCCGGTTCGTCGCCGCTGCTCGACGTCGACGAGTCCACCTACGCCGCGGCGGAGTTCGGGATGCCGCGACCGCACCCGCAGGCGTGGTTCCGGCGGGTGGGCGCGGGCCGGTCCTGGTACACCGGTCTCGGCCACCGGACGGAGGCCTGGTCGGACGGCCTCTTCCTCGACCATGTGGCCGCCGGTCTCCGGTGGGCCGCCGGCCAGGGTTGACTCACGGCGCCGTCAGCACCTGGACCGAGCGCAGGTCGCGGTGGGCGGCGTGCACCTCGGCGATCTCGGCCAGGGCGTCCCGGACGAGCGCCCGGTAGGCGCGGGTGAGCAGGTCGATGCCGCCGTCGCGGAAATAGTCGGTGACACCCCACGCCGAGTGCCCCATCTCCAGGACGGCGCTGCGGTCGCTGGCCCAGAGCGCGGCGAAGACCGCGGGGAAGATCGCGGCCAACGCGGGCACCACGGTGTCGTCACCGAGGGTGGCCGGCGCCACCGCCGGCACCCCGCCCTGGCGCGGGTGCAGCCCTTCGCACCAGGCGGCCGACGAACACCACGTCTCCCCCGGCCGATCACTGGAGCACGAAGGCTGGACCATCCGTACGACAGAATGCCGGGGTGCAGATGTCCGTTCTGATCGCCCAGGTTCCCACCGTCTGGGACGTCCCCACCAATCTCGCCGCGTACCGGGAGGTCATGTCCGAGGCCCGGCCCGGTGACGTCGTCCTGTTCCCGGAGGGGCTGCTGTCCGGTTACGCCGAGGACCTGTCGCCGCTGCGTGATCTCGATCCCGCGGAGGTCCGCGACGCTGTCGCGCGTGCCGCCGATCTGGCCCGGGAGCGCGCGGCGCACGTCTTCTGCGGCACCCTCCTACCCGGGGAGAGGGGCTGGTCGAACGCCGCGGTGCACCTGTCCCCCGACGGCCCGCCCCGGGTCTACCGGAAGATCAATCTGGCGATGAACGAACGCGGCCCGATGATCGCGGGCGACCGCTTGGAGACGACGGCGGTGCACGGCGTCACCGCCGCCGTGCAGCTCTGCCGGGAGATCCGGTTCCCCGAGCAGTGGCAGCATCTGGCCGCGGCCGGCGCCCGCTTCTTCGTCTATCTGACCAACGCCGCGAATCCTCGCGAACCCTCGGGAGTCTGGCGCAGCCACCTGATCAGCAGGGCCGCCGAGAACCAGCGTTTCGTGCTCTCCGCCAACATCCCGAGCCCGGACCAGCACTGCCCCAGCATGGTCGTCTCACCACGCGGCGAGGTGCTCGCCGAGTTGCCGCCGGGTGAGAAGGGCCTGCTACGGCACACCTTCGATCCGGCCGAGTCCGGCGATTGGTACCTGGGACAGCGCCGGCGCGACGTGCTCTCCGTCACCTACCACACGGCCTGAGCCCGCCCCCACCGGCGGCCGCTCCCACACGCGGCCGCCGGCCTGCCCCCTTGCGGGCCGGAGCCCGGCAAAACCCCGGCACCCCTTCTTCGCACCCGAACCACCGCTTCATGCAGAAACCCCCACTTATCTCTCACCCTCCGCGCAGCACGACCTTCCCCCTATTTGGTACGGGCTACCCGGACAACCGTGGCTGCCACGCCAGGTCCCACCCACTCGCGCCCCTGCCGCGACCGCCGGGCTGAGCTGCCGGGTCAGGCGCTTCTCATACCTGAGTGGTACGCCGGATTTACGGCCCGGGTCGGATGTCCCCGGGCTCGGGGAGTCGTAGCGTGATCGCAATGCGGCTCCTCCCTCGTCTCCGGCGCCGGCCCTGGCTCACGGACCTGCTCGCGGGCGGGTTCGTCGCGGCGGTAGCCGCGATGGGCGCACTGACCGGCGCCGGCGAGGCGCACGACATCCCGCTCGTGCCCGATCTGGCGACCGCGGCGGTGGCCGGGCTGGTGGTCGCCCTGGCCCGGGTGGCGCCGGTGCCGGTGCTGGTGCTGTCGGCCGCGGTCGAGGTGGGCTACCTGATCGCCGGTTGGACGATCCCACCGCTGATCTTCGCGGTCGGCTGGGCGCTCTATCAGCTGGCGCTGCGCCACGACCGGCGGATCTCGTGGGCCGCGTCGCTGGGCTGCGCGGTGCTGTTCTGGACGGTCGCGGCGGTCGCCGATCCGGCGGCCGGCTGGTGGACGCCGCTGGCGCTGACAAGCTTCACGCTGACCGGCATGGCGACGGCGGCCGGCGAGGCGGTCCGCAGCCGCCGCGCCTACGTCGCCGAGGTGGAGGACCGGGCCCGGCGCGTCGAGCAGAGCCGCGAGCTGGAGGTGCGCCGCCGGGTCGCCGAGGAGCGGCTGCGCATCGCCCGCGAGCTGCACGACGTGGTGGCACACCACATCGCGGTGATCAACGTGCAGTCCGGCGCGGCCGCGTACGCGCTGTCCCGCCGGCCGGAGGCGGCCGGCCCACCGCTGGAACACATCCGCCGGGCGTCGAGCACCGTGCTGCGCGAGCTGACCTCGATCGTCGGCCTGCTCCGGCAGCCGGGTGACGCCAGCCCCTCCCCGCACCCGCAGCCGGGGCTGAGCGCGCTGCCCGAGCTGCTGGACGCCTTCGCCGCGTCGGGCGTACGCGTCGAGGTCTCGTCGAGCGGCGCGCGGCGCTCCCTGCCCGCGAGCACCGACCTGGCCGCCTACCGCATCGTTCAGGAGGCGCTGACCAACGCCCGCAAGCACGGTTGCACCGGATCCCCGGTGCGGATCGGCTTCGAGTGGGGGCGCGACCACCTGACCATCGAGGTCGGCAACGCGGTGGCGCACGAAGAGGACCAGGGCGGCGCCGGGTTCGGGTTGATCGGCATGCGGGAGCGGGCCGCCGCGGCCGGTGGGACGATTCAGGCTGGCCGTACCACCGGGGATCGGTTCACGGTCCGGGCCACGCTGCCCGCCGGGCTGGGGGAGGAACTTTGACGATCCGGGTTCTGCTCGCCGACGACCAGACACTGATCCGGGCCGGGTTCCGCCTGATCATCGACCTGGCCGACGGCATGGAGGTCGTCGGCGAGGCCCCGGACGGGCGGGTGGCGGCCGAGATGGCCTGCCGGCATCGCGCCGACGTGGTGCTGATGGACATCCGGATGCCGGTGATGGACGGGCTGGAGGCCACCCGCCGGATCGCGGGCGACCCGGAGCTGGCCGGCGTACGGGTGATCATCCTGACCACCTTCGAGGCGGACGACAACGTGCTGGCCGCGCTGCGGGCCGGAGCGAGCGGCTTCCTCAGCAAGGACGTCGAGCCGGAGGAGCTGCTGCGGGCCATCCGGGTGGTCGCCGCCGGTGAGGCGCTGCTGACGCCACGGGCCACCCGTGGGCTGATCGACCGGTTCCTGGCGCCGCCCACCGCCGCCGATCCGCCCGCCGAACTGGCCATGCTCACCGATCGTGAGCGGGAGGTGCTGCGGCTCGTGGCGCTCGGCAAGTCGAACGAGGAGATCGCGGAGCGGTTCACGCTGTCGCCGCTGACCGCCAAGACACACGTGCACCGGGCGATGACCAAGCTGGGCGTACGTGACCGGGCCCAGCTCGTGGTGATCGGCTACCAGAGCGGTCTGGTCCGGCCGGGCGAGCACGCCTGACTACCACGGGAGTAGTAGCCCGCGATCCCTACTGAGAGACGACGACGCCAGTCCGGCAAATCGGCACGATTGGGCATCCCCCCAGCAGTGAAAGGACTGGCTCACCATGAAACGCAGGACTCTGCTGTCGGCCGGTGCGGCGAGCGTGGCCTCCCTCGCGGCCTGTACGTCGTCCGGCTCCGACTCGTCCGCCACGACCACCACGAGCGGCGCGGCGATCTCGCTGAGCTTCGACAAGGACGCGTTCACCGAGAAGACCGCGACGATCTCCACGGCGGCCGGCGACCGGAAGGTCACGTACCGGCTCTGGAGCAGGATCCCGTATGTCGCCAAGCCGGTGGACGCCGATTACCAGAGCCTCTCCGTGGCCGTGCCCGTGAAGATCGACGGCAAGGAGGTCGACGCGACCGGCGCGCCGATCCTGTTCGAGATCCCGGTCGGCGGCTACATGTCGGCCAAGGCCACCGACGACCCGCTCTCGCAGAGCGGTCCCGGGGGCGGCATGCCCGACGGTGCGGGCATGCCGAGCGGCGGCCCCAAGGGTGACGGCTTCCCCGGCGGCGGTCCCGGCGGTGACGGCGGTGACGGCGCTCCCACCGGCAACGGCGGCGCGCTCGCCACCGGCATGGGCAGCCAGGGACAGAACACGCACGAGGCGATCGCGGCCGGCTGGGTGGTGGTCTCGGTCGGCGCCCGCGGCCGCGACAACAAATCCGCCGACGGCACGTTCTACGGCAAGGCGCCCGCCGTGATCGTCGACCTGAAGGCCGCGGTCCGCTACCTGCGGTCGAACAAGGACGTCTTCCCCGGCGACACCGACAAGATCGTGTCGAACGGCACCAGCGCGGGCGGGGCCGTCTCCACCCTGCTCGGCGCGTCCGGCGACAGCGACCTGTACGCGAAGTACCTGACCGAACTGGGCGCCGCCGACGCCGGCGACTCGATCTTCGCGGTGGCGGCGTACTGCCCGATCACCGACCTGGAGAACGCCGACACCGCCTACGAGTTCCTCTACGGCGGCCTCCCGGCGAACGGCCAGACCGTCGACCAGGCGGTGTCGAAGGAACTGGCCGGTGCTTTCGCGGGGTACCAGGACGGGCTCGGTCTCAAGGGTCTGGACGGTCGGGCCCTGACCGCAGAGCGATACAAGAACTACCTGCTCACGCAGTACCTCCAGCCCGCCGCGACGTCCTACCTGGCGGGGCTGTCCAACTCCGAGCGCAGCACCTACCTCGCGGCGAACGGCTTCCTCAAATGGTCCGGCGGCAAGGCGACGTTCACGTTCGCCGGCTTCCTCGCCCATCTGGGCGGCCGCAAGAAGACCCTGCCCGGTTTCGACGCCTTCGATCTGAGCGCCGGGGAGAACAACGAGTTCGGCACCGAGACCGTCGACGACAGGCATTTCACCGAGTACAGCGCGAAGAAAGCGAACACCACCCTCGACGCCGACATCCCCGGGTTGCTGAAGCTGATGAACCCGATGCACTTCCTCGCGGAGAAGAACGAGGCCCGCGCGAAGAACTGGTTCATCCGTCTCGGCTCCAGCGACACCGACACGTCCCTGACCGTCTCGTCGAACGTCGCGGCCGCCGCCCACACCCTCGGCGACACCGTCGACTCGATCATGTACTGGGACGCCGGCCACGGCGCCAACAACGACCCGGACGCGTTCATCGCCTGGGCCAACAAGGTCACCGGCCACACCTCGGCGTGACTGCTCAGCCGCCTGCCCCGGAGACCGGGTCAGGCGGCGCGGGCGGCAGCGGGCGGCGGCCGGCGAAGCCGAGATCGGCTCGGTGATACCAGGTGATGCCCGGGTCGCCCTCGAGCCAGCACAGCAGGACCGGGACGCCGTCGAGGTCGGCCGGGAAGTCGACCAGCAACGGGGCGACGCCCTTGAGTTCGGCGCCGGTCTCCTGGATCTCGGCCATCAGCTCGTTGAGGCGGGCCTCGGCGGCCTTGCGCTCGGGGAGGCCGCCCAGCGCCGTCGGCTCGCCGCCGGGGACGAGGGCCGCGGACAGTTCCACCATGTCGGCGCGGAGGATGATGATCTCGTCGAGGACCGGGCGCAGCCGGGCCAGCTCGGCGCGTGCTTCAGCGAGCGTGAACAACCCCATGCCGCAGAGTCTGTCACCCGCGTGGTCACGGCCCCGCCGTCCAGCCGATCCGCGGCACCGGCACCGCCGGTTCGACCGGTCCGGTGGGGCTCCCGAAAGTGTCGTAGGGGCGTGCCAGGATGGCGGGCATGGAGGGGAACGGGGTGCTGGACCGGCTGCTGGCCGAGGCCGAGGGCGACCCTGGTGTGCGCGGGGTGGTGCTGACCGGCTCGCAGGCCCGGGGGCCGGTCACCGCGCACTCCGACTGTGACGTCACGGTCGTGGTGACCGGGCCGGCGCTGGACCGGTGGCGGCGGGTCCGGTCGTCCGGTCTGGATCAGGCGGTGGTCACCGTCGAAGGTCTCGCCGACACGTCGGTGCAGTGGCCACGCTATGGCTACCGGGGCGCGCGAGTGCTGCTGGACCGGCTCGACGGGGGCATCGCCGACCTGGTGGAGCGGCAGGCGACGCCCACCGCCGCGGAGGCCCGCTCCTGGTCGCGGGATTTCCTGGACGCCTATGTCAATCAGCTCTACCGCGCGGTGAAGAGCCGTCGTGACGGGGCGACGGCGGCCGGGCGGCTCGACGAGCTGGAGAGCGTGCCGTGGCTGCTGTCGGCGGTGTTCGCGCTGCACGGCCGGTTGCGGCCGTACAACAAGTATCTGGCCTGGGAGCTGGCCACCCACCCGCTGCCCGGCCGGTGGAACGCGGCACTGCGACCGGACCGGCTGCCCGGGCGGGCGCTGAGCCTCTTCCCGGCGGTCGCCGACCTGGCCCGTGCGCACGGGCACGGGCACGTTCTCGACGGCTGGGGCGCCGACATCGCCCTGATCCTGCGTCACGCGAGGAGGACCGGTGTCACGGGTCGCTGACGCCGGCGAGCGGCGTGACCGTGTCCGCGCCGCTCCGGCACGCCGTCGGGCGGTCGGGGCTGGTCTAAGGTGAGCGCGGTGGAGAGACCGTTTCCGGAGACGTTCGCGCAGCTGCTCAAGGCCCGTTTTCCGGTGCTGTATCTGGAGACGCACGAGGAGCAGCGCGCACTCCACAAGATCGCGCTGATCGCCGGCAACGCGGATCTGGTCCGGGTGCCGCGGCCGGTCTGGTCGTGGACGATCACCGGGGGCCTCATCCAGCCGGACGGCGAGGCCCGGTCGAACACCGGCCGTGTCATGGACGCGCTCAAGGCCGTGCAGCGACTCGACGAGCCCGGCGTGTTCGTCTTCCGTGATCTGCACCCGCTGATCCAGGACGGGCACTATCCGCAGAACATGGAGGTGGTGCGGATGCTGCGGGACATCGCGCACGCCTTCCGGACCGGGCGGCAGCCGCGGACCCTGGTGCTGCTGTCACCGGTGCTGAGCCTGCCCGCCGAGCTGGCCAAGGACATCACCATCGTCGACTTCCCGCTGCCCGGTGAGGCGGAGCGCGGGGCGCTGCTGGACGCGATGATCCGGTCGAACGGCGGGACCGGGCGGCTGCGGATCGACCTCGACGACGTGGGCCGGGAGCGGTTCGTCGCGGCGGCGGCCGGGCTCACCATGCAGGAGGCAGAGAACGCGTTCGCCCGGGCGATGGCCAACGACCCGGTCCTGGACCTCGACGATCTCGACATCGTGCACGACGAGAAACGCCAGACCGTCCGGAAATCGGGGGTTCTGGAGTTCGTCACCACCGGCACCGTGCTCGACGACGTCGGTGGCCTCGCGAACCTCAAGTCCTGGCTGGTCAAGCGCAACGGGTCGTGGCTGCCGGAGGCTGCCGAGTTCGGCCTGCCCGCCCCGCGCGGCGTGCTGATCACCGGTGTGCCGGGCTGCGGGAAGTCACTCACCGCCAAGGCCATGTCGGCGGTGTGGAATCTGCCGTTGCTGCGTTTCGACATCGGGCGGGTGTTCTCCGGGCTGGTCGGCTCCAGTGAGCACAACATGCGCAGCGCGCTGCGGATCGCCGAGGCGGTCGCGCCGTGCGTGCTGTGGGTCGACGAGATCGAGAAGGGTTTCGCCGGCGGCACCGGCGGCGACTCCGGCACGGGCGCCCGGGTCTTCGGCACCTTCCTCACCTGGATGCAGGAGAAGAACCGGCCGGTGTTCGTGATCGCGACCGCCAACGACTTCGACGGGCTGCCACCCGAGTTGCTGCGCAAGGGCCGGTTCGACGAGACGTTCTTCGTCGACCTGCCGAGCCGGGAGGAGCGGGTGGACGTGTGGCGGGTGCACCTGCTGCGGGCGCTGCGTCATCCCCGGGTGGCGGGCGAGCTGCCGGTCGGCGCCGGCCTGCTGGGCGAGCTGGCCGGGCTGACCACGGGCTACTCCGGCGCGGAGATCGAGCAGGCGGTCACCGTCGCCCTGTTCGACGCGTTCTCCGAGCGACGGCCGTTGAGCCGCGACGATCTGGTCCGCGCGGTGATGAGCATCGTCCCGCTCAGCGTGACCCAGGCCGAGCGCATCGACGCCCTGCGCGCGTGGGCCCGCAATCGTGCCGTGTCCGCGACCAGCACCGACGACTGGGATCTGAGCGACCGGCCGGGAGCGCCGGGGCGATAAGGTGTTGCGCACACCAGCGATGAACGGGGGATTCACGTGAGCGTGTCACTGCTGTTGGTGCCCTTGGCGATGGCCGGCGCGGCCGCCGTCCAGGCCCGGGCCGGCGGGAAGTCCGACGGTGTCTGCGACGTCCGGACCCGGATGCGCGACGTCACCCTGCTGGGCGAGGCGCTGCGTGACACCGGCGCCACCGTCGTCACGTCCGGCGAGACGCTGACCGCCGTCTGGGGTGAGACGAAGGCGTCCGCCACGTTCACCCGTGACGCCGAGGGCATCTGGGGCGCGCACTTCACCGGCGTCCAGCAGGACCGGGCGATCGAGCTGGTCACGGCGGTCGACGACGCCTACGGCCGCCGGGTGCAGCGGGCGGTGCTGGAGCGGCTGCGCGACCAGGCGCCGGCGGCCGGGCTCCGTCTGGAGTCCGAGTCGGTCACCGACGACGCCGTCCGTCTGGTCTTCGAGGTGGAGCGGGAGCGGGCATGACCAAGCCACGGATCGTCGTGACCGTCAACGGCGACGGCACGGTCAGTGCCGAGACCCTCGACATCCTCGGTGACCAGTGCCTCGACTACATCGCCGTCCTCGAGGACCTGATCGGCGGCAGGGTGGAGTCCAGCGCTTTCACCGACGACTACACGCGCCAGCATCACACAGCACAGGAACAGCAGGTGAACCGTGACGTGGACCCCGCCTAGCCAGGGTTTTCCACCTCCACCGCCGCCACAGCGGTCGAAGCCGCAAGGCCCGGCGCGGCTCTCGTGGCGGCTGGGTCACAGCGCCTGGGTGCTCCTGCCGATTCTCAGCTTCGGTTGTCTGAGCGGCCTGGGGTTCCTCTACGTCGGGATTCGCGCCCGCCGGCTGAACTGGTCGATCGCCGGCGTCGTCTACAGCATCCTGAGCACCTCGGCCGGCCTCTGGGGTCCGTCGCAGCCGAAGGACTCGGTGGCCTCGGATCTCGCTTTCGGCTTCCTGTTGGCCGTCTGGATGGCAGCGGTCACCCACGCGCTGATCATCAATGGCCAGTGGCTGCGGTGGCGGGCCAGCTACCAGCCGTGGTATTCGCAGCAGCCCGTCGCGCCGTGGGCCGGTGCGCCCGCCACGGCGCCGTTGCCACCACAGATGCAGGGCCTCGTGCCGCCACCACAGCAGTACTACGGCGCCCAGCCACCGGCGCCGCAACCGTACACCGCTCCCCCGCCACCGGCGCCGCAGCCGTACACCGCGCCCCCGCAGCCGTACGCCGCTCCCCCGCAGCCCGTGCCGCCGGACGTCACCACCGCCGCTGGTCCCGCGACGCCACCGGGTCTGCCGCTGGACGTCAACAGCGCCACCGTGGAGCAGTTCGCCGTGCTGCCGGGCGTCGGCCCGCAGCGAGCCGCCCAGGTGGTGTCCGCCCGCGACTCGCGGGGCGGCTTCGTGTCGCTGACCGAGTTCGCGGCCGCCGCGTCGCTGGCCCCGCACGAGTTCGTCGCCGTCCGCGACCGGCTGACCTGTGTCCCACCCCGGCGGGTGGTGCCGCAGCAGGACCACGATCAGCCGTTCGGCCGCATCGTCGATGTCTGAGCCGCCGCTCGTGCGGGTGGCCCACTTCCTCGATCGGACCACCGCCGAGGGCCCGGGCGAACGCAGCGCGATCTGGGTGCAGGGTTGCTCCATCCGGTGCGCCGGCTGCTTCAACCCACATCTCTTCGGTACGCGCGGCGGCACGCCCACCACACCGCGGAGCCTGGTCGAACGGGTCGTGGCGGCCGGCACCTCCGGCGTGACACTGCTGGGCGGGGAGCCGTTCGAGCAGGCCGCGGGCTTGGCTGCGGTGGCGGCCGGGGTGCGGCGGGCCGGGCTCACCGTCATGACGTTCACGGGGTACGAGTACGCGTACCTCCGTGGTCTTGAGGACGCGGCCGTGGCCGCCCTGCTTGCGGCGACAGACCTGCTGGTCGCGGGCCCGTTCCGGCAGGACCTGCTCGATCACGAGCGACCGTGGGTGGGCTCCACCAACCAGGAGTCCCTCCACCTGACCGGCCGCCTGACCGAGGTGGCCGGCCCCGACCGCCTCGAGGTGACCGTCTCCGCGGCCGGCGACATCGCCGTCAACGGCTGGGCCGACGACGACACCCTCGACGCCCTGCTCGCCGGCCTCCCGGCCCGCCGCGCCCGCCCATCAGAGCGGTGATCCGCCCGCCTGACGGGCCCGCCGCGCCCGCCCACCAGAGCGGTGATCCGCCCGGCTGACGGGCCCGCCGCGCCCGCCCATCAGAGCGGTAATCCGCCCGGCTGACGGCCCGCCGCGCCACCCATCAACCCGCCCGGCTGACGGCCCGGCATGCCCGCCGGTCAGACCGGTGATCCGGCCTCCGAGCGGCTTCGGCGGAATTCCAGCGCCCCCGCGTCTCCTCGTACCGGAGCAGGCTGCCGGTGAGTTCCACGAGATGCCGCTTGGCCTCGCTGGAGTCGTGCAGAAGAGCTCACGCCGCTGGTTGACCCGGCCAGCCGAAAGCTTCCGGCTGACCCCCAGCGCTCCACCAAACACCCTGAGGTCTCTCTGACGGCCAGCCGAAGGCTTCTGACTGGCGTCAAAGCCTATCGATCGTTCTGAGGCAGCCCTGACCCTGCTGGCTTATCAATGAAGGCTCGCTACCAGCGCATATCCGGTCCGGCCCCGCTTCGCCAGGCCTCACGACACGGGTGCCGGGTAGCGGAAACCCCACCTGGATCAGGGATCCGACGACCGGCGACGGCACACAGCGCACCGACGGTGTGCCCCGAGCACCGCTGTGACACTCGTGAGCGACCGCGCCGGGCCCCGCGTGCGTGCCGAATCGCTCGGCCCCGTCTACTCGCCGGGCGGGCACACACAGCGCACCGACGGCACGCCCTGTCGCGCTGGCACCTGGCACCTGGCACCTGGCACCCCGGCGTCCGGTGGGCGGAGGGCTGGGCCTGCCCCGTTTTGACGGACATCCAAGATCAGGGGACCTGAGGTCTCCGGGAGGATGTCCAGCATCATGGAGAGCGTGGGAAAGAAGCG